>CAZFFW010000071.1:0-24230 GCA_964518125.1 uncultured Porifericola sp. | reverse complement strand
TTCAAAGAACAGCATAACTGGCGGAAATACGTGAGCTGGGACTGATTTTTTCTTGCGAATGCCTCGGGATCACCGGCGTCTCTTTTAGATTATTTGCACTCGCCGGAGGTGTATTCTGTGATACCGTGGCATTCCGCTATGCAATCATTGTCATAGGTTTTTCCATTACAACCACAGACAGGGCTATAAATTTTATAGCAGGCACAAGGGGTATGCGATTGTTCATGGCACACATCAGCTTCCTTACAGGAGAATACAGCCAATAGCATAAATAATAAGGCCAACTTCATGGTGAGTGTATTTCCATACAGACCCTTTTCTGTATCATCTGGTTGGAAATGTGCCAAGCATTTTGACAGGTTGAAAATTACTTACTCTTTCTTTCTCCCTCCTTCCAGCCACTCCTCCCATGTCAGGCCGGTCTTTCTCAGGTACAGTATTTCCTCAATTTTATCCTGGGCCAAGGAAAAGGTTTTGAAGTTATGGGTTAGCGTTCGGCGTTCTTCTTTGATGAAAATACTGTAGTTTCCATCCACGATTTTTTTACTGAGGCACCATATTTTTTCTTTTTTACAAAGAGATGTAAGCTTGTCCAGGTCTCGGCGGTTCATTTTTTTCAATTGTTTGGCTCTTTCAAATGCAGGAAAACTGCTTCATCAAGATAATCAAAAGCATGCATGATTGTATCTGCAAGAGGAAATTGCCGAAAGTATATCTGGCAGTCCATTACTGTTAATGGTCATTTTGTGTACCCGCCATCAAATCGTCCACAACTGGTGGAGCCGCAGCTTCAGAGGAATGACTAAAGAGCAGGATGAAGGTTGGGTATGGTGATCGTGAAAGTAGTCCCGATACCCAGTTGAGAGCTTACTGCTATACTTCCAGCCAACTTGGATAAGGATTCTTTGACAATATATAAACCGAGCCCGGAGCCTGCCTTATCCGCATCGGCCCGGTAAAACATATCAAATATTTTATCCAGGTGCTGTTCTCTGATACCCGTACCATTATCTTCGATAATAATTTTTACATGCTCCTGGTCTACTGTAGCCTCAATGCGTACATAAGGCTTATCCTCACCGGGCCTGGTATACCTTAAAGCGTTGGAGATCAGGTTGTTAAAAATAATTCTCAGCCTGAAAGCATCAGAATACAGCAGGGTAGGCTCATCCACCTTAATCTGCCTGGAAATGTGTTCATATTCAGGTATATAGGTATAGTTATCCATGACCTCCTGCAGGATATGATTGAGACCAACAGGCTCTACTGTCAGTTCTAGGCGTGCGTTACGTGAATAGTCTAAGATTTCCTGGATGAAATGGTCCAGGCGATTCAGGCTTTTTCCTCCCATTTTTAGATAGCGCAGAATTTCTTCTACATCTTTCATATCCTTGGTGATTTCAAGCAGGCCCATCAGGGAAGTGATGGGAGCTCTCAGGTCATGCGATACACTGTAGACAAACCTGTCAAGCTCTTTGTTGACCTTTTCTAAGGCTTCATTGTGGGATTTTAGGCTTTCTTCATACTCTTTACTTTGGGTTATATCCGTGATGCGCACAAAATATATTTTTTGCATGGTACCGGAAAGTAATTTAGCGCTAAACCTACCCCAAAATGGTTTTCCTTTCAGGCTACGGTACAAAAAATCCTGGTTTACCGTCTCACCTTTTGGCAATTTTTCCAGAATCGTACGGGCAGCAGAGAGCTTTTCATCCAAAGAAGCCTGGTGAAGATCAAGTCCTAGTTTTCCAATAAACTGCGCTTTGTCATCCGCTTCAAAAAGGTCCAGGGCAGTCTGGTTACAATCCATAATGAGGTTCCTTTCAAAATTGACGATAAACAGGGCATCACTTGATTGTTCATAAATCAGCTCAAACAGGGCAGTGTAATCCTTGATCAATCCATGCTGAAGATCAATTACCTCATCCCTTAAATTTTGACTTAAGAGCTCTGCCGATGCAATGTCGGCCTTGGTCCAGGGCAAACTCTCACCGGCAACTGTCTTGATAAACATATCAAATGACTGGCGTGGACTAAGCTTGTTTTCATGAACATTGACCGCTTTTTCAGGATTGCCGCCCCAGTAAATATCCCGCTGGTATTCGTTCCTGAACCAGATGATATAGCAGTCAGTATAGTGCAGAACTTTTAGGATAAGCGCACCTTTTATATCAGCGGGAAGCTGTTGATCCTCCGGGAATACACCCTCCAATTGATGAAAAGCCTGGACAACATGTTCACCATTTATTTTCTCGATAAGCCAGTATGCTTGCTGTTTGGTTAGGTCGGTTCCCCGGGCATAAAATTCCTGGTCATAAATTATCGCGCAAGCGCTTACTTTTTCAAACAGTTGCAGGAGGTCTTCCGAGGATCGCAATCCACTCACAAAGCTACCTTTCTCTTTAATTCGCTGGATGATCTTGGCGATAGATTTCTTCTGGCTATTGATTACAGACTGGGTTTGCTCCTGTTCCTTGATGGGAAGATATAGCGCTAGCATGCGGCCAATCAGTTCGCAGGTATTACGGGTAAAGAAATCAATAAATTTAGGTTGCTGGTGATGGCAGGCAATCAGTCCCCAGAGTTTGTTCTGGTAAATGATGCTGATGGTAAGCGTAGCGGCTACTCCCATGTTTTTGAGGTACTGCAGATGCACCGGCGACATTGCCCTCAGCGTACAATAGGACATGTCAAGAAACTTAGCTTCTTTGCTGTATACGGGTATAGGCTCATAGTCTACATTCACCAGTACCCTGGTGAGGTTGGTAAGATAAAGTTCCCTTGCCTGTTTGGGAATATCAGAAGCCGGGTAGTGAAGTCCCAGATAAGTTTCCAGGTCTTTTCTTTTGGCTTCTGCGACTACTTCGCCATGCATATCCTCATGAAATCTGTAAAGCATCACCCTATCGTAAGCGGTGAGTTTCTTGATCTCATGAACAATCTCCTGGTACATATCTGCCAGGCTGATTGAATTGAGTTGTTGCTGGTATCGGTCTAACCATTGAAAAGTAATTGGCATTGCTGACGGAGTTTTTGGCTCCAGCTCCAGGATCAGGATCTTTCCACTTTTATGCGCAAGAAGGTGATAAGACCTGCCAAAAAACGAAAGTTCCCCTGCATACACCGGCTTGCCCAGGTCATCGGCCAGGCGGTTGATTAACTGTTTCAGAACGGAAATCTGCTGTACCCCAATAATCTGAGAGACAGGCAGGTTAATGAGCTGGTCCAAAGGTTGGTTAAGCAGTTTCTCCCAGTTGTTGCTGAGGTACCTGACCTGAAACTCCATGATATCTATTCCCAGGAGATAACCATGCGGCTGTATGTTGCCCGGAATACGAATGGGTTCTTTCTCACAATCCAGGAGTAAATCCTCTATTGCTCTTTGGTTTTCTTTCATTTCTTAGGTATTGAACAATCCGATTGTATGCTTTGATAAGATTGTAAGGGTAAATATATAAGTAATTATTGCATAATCACATAATGACAAATAACTATGTATCCGAAGCTTGTCAGGGGAAATTTTATGCATGGATGATAAAAAGTTGCTATACTCAGATCAGGGGCAGAAAACTTGAGATTTGCAATCTGTAATAAAGCATTCAGAGATTCATAGACTACAGTAAAAGGAAAGCTTAAGCCTGAGCGTTGGTACAGCTTTTAAGGTTTCATATTTCCGGGCAAGCTCAGACTGGCGTAAACGGCATTAACCCGGCAGGCAAGTTCTGCTTAATACAACTTGTCACTTTGTCGTAAAATAAGAGACAAAAGATCAGATTAGCGTTGAGACAAGGGCACTGTAGAAGAATTACTAAACGTCATGGAATCTTTTTATCCACTACAATAAGGTATGAAAGGGTAAATATTGGGCTAGGTTGTTATGCATTTTGACAGCCTGTTTTGTACTGCAGAAAATAACTTTCTTTAGGTCAAATGTCGCTCAATCTATTAAAGTCGTTAGCTGGAACGCAGAAAAATATCCGCTAAAATCAACTTTTTTAAAAATGGTGTAAAATACTTATAAGCCAGGTTTTTTTAGGGATTATGCCTGAGTAGTAATTATTAATTTATCTAATTATTTGCTTTTAATCGGATTAAGTTGAGGATAAATTCTATTAAAACTTTCGTAACGACTACCAGCAGCTACTGCTATACCTTATAAATTATAAACCTTTTTCTGTTTTTTTAGTCAACAAGATAAGATTGATTTTTTTACAATTCCTAAGCTGCTTAATGCAGAAGTTCTCAATACAGTTTGAGGAGAAGGGTAGGATTTTTTAAACTAAAATTTTTGATTTATGAAAAAGCTGGGAATCCTCTGCGCAGCACTCTTGTGTGTTTTTCTTACGGCGCAGGCAATAGATATCAACAAAAAAGACTGGCATCAGGGTGAAATCATACTAAGCAATGGAGATAAATTAACCGGAAAAGTACAGTATGACCTGAAACAGAATGTGGCAATAATCAAGTATGATGGCAAAATGCAGGCTTACAGCGCATTCAAGGTTGATTATTTTAAAATTATAGACCGTAAACGCAGGACCTTGAGAAGCTTTTATACCATGCCCTTCAGAAACCAGAAGGGGATTGAGCGTCTCATGTTCTTTGAGCTCATATTTGAAGACAACTTTGCCATATTTAACCGGGAGCATAAGGCGCGAAAGGAGCATGCCATGCTATCGGAAATCCCCTTTGTGGAAGAAAAGGAAGCAGAAAAGGAAGTGACGATATTTACGTACTATGTTTTTACCCCGGATGGAAATTTCCGGAAAGTACTTACTGAAAAATCAGACCTGGTGAAAAAGCTTTCTTTGAACCGGAGTGAGAAGAAAAATCTGGAGAATTTCATCTATGAAAATGATCTGAACCTTACTAATCGCTCAGATTTCATTCGTGTGATCTACGAGTTTGTCTGATCAGAATGAACTGCTGATGGTATTGAATAAAGGAATAAAAAGGCGAGTAACTGAATTACTCGCCTTTTTATGGTTAAAAATAAATATACACCGGTACTTTTGTGGCCAATGCCAGCTGCCGGGATAGGTTACCGACAAATAATTTTTCAAAAAGAAGCTGAGAACTAGGCAGATAGATCATCTGGATATCCATCTTTCGCACATACTCCTCCACCTTATTGATGAAATCCTGGTAGGTATCAAAAGTAGCTTTTTCGGTCTGCGCAGGCTTTACGCCTCCCATCACTGCTTCGGGATTATCGGATGGTTTGAGTTTTCCTCCTTCCTGGGTAGCCTGTAGCAAAAAAGCTGTGGCCTTGAGGTTTTTGAGAACTTTTTCCAGGTGTTTAAAGGCAGGTTCGTCCGTACGGGCATCCGTGAAATCATTGACCACCAGCACATTTTTAACCCTGGCATATTCATTATTTTCTGGTATGAGTAAGGAAGGAGCCTTACCCTTCTGGGCGATCTTAGTGGAAATACTACCAATGTTGAAGTCAATATTTTCCTGGGCATGTGTTACCATACTGATCAGGCTATATTTTTCTTCCCTCAGCTTTTTGCTGATGCCCTCCAGTACTGCCCCTTTATCAGACTGAGGCTCAATTTTTACTGCACTGGCACTGCTATGGGAAGATTGGATGTTGCTGATGGCCTGCTTAAGGCCGCTGTCTGCCTCCTCCAGTCCATCCTCTTTGATGGCATCATTGAAAAGAATAATCTGGGCTTTGTCAGCTTCTCCCAGGTCAATGGCATACATCAGCGATAGCTCAGATTTGTCGGCTAAATCGGTTGGCACTAAGATTTTTTCCATAAGAAGGTTTTCTTTTTAGCATTTACGGGCGCAAATATAGCAAGGTCAGCTGATTATTGTAAACAAAATAGTTGATTTGGGTATGCCTGATGCCGATACTTTCATTTCGGAATCAGGCATACTCAAAATTTCCCTGTCTGAGTTTTTGCAGTTTACGGAAAAGCGCTTCTTCCTCCTCGCTAAGCGAGTCCGGGAGCACTACCTGTACCTTTGCGTACAGATTACCTTTCTGTTGGGGATTCTGTTCATGAGGCATACCCAGGCCCTTGAGCCTGAGGGTTTTGTTGTTTTCTGTATTTCGGGCAATATTTATTTTTACCTTTCCTTTCAGGGTATCCACTTCCACACTACCACCCAGGACAGCCGTATACAGGTCTACCTGAACATCAGTGTAGAGGTCATGCTCTTTTCTGGTAAATTTAGGGTGCTCCGCAATATGTACAGTCAGGTACAAATCCCCTTTTGGGCCTCCTGCTACTGAGGGGTTGCCTTTACCTTTGACCTTAAGGGTTTTGCCATCTGTCAGGCCGGGCTTTAGCTTCATGCGAATTTTGTTGCCCTGTATGTTGATCACCGGATTACTGCCATGATAGGCATCCTCCAGGCTGATGGTAATGGAGGCCTGTAGATCCTGCCCGGGAAAATGTTGTGCATGGGCATAGGCATTTTGTCTGCCCTGCCGGCTAAAATCATTGCCAAAAAACATATCAAAGAAGCTGGAAAAACCGCTATCACCGAAGATATCTCCCATATCACCCTCATAACCTGTCCGAGCGCGCCCTCTGCCACCAGCAAACTGTGACCCGTCAAAACCTGCACCTTGCTGCTGATACTGCTTCCAGTTGGCACCCAGTTCATCATATTTTTTTCTTTTATCGGGGTCTTTGAGCACTTCATACGCCTCGGCTATTTCCTTAAATTTCTCCTCAGCAGCTTTGTTATCCGGGTTTTTATCAGGATGGTATTGTACGGCAAGCTTACGATAAGCCTTCTTGATCTCATCCTGACTGGCATTTTTGCTCACCCCCAGTATCTTGTAGTAGTCTTTATAGTCCATGCCTTATAGAATTATTTGAATCTTTTGCTTAAGGTAAGATAACGCGCGAAGCAAAAAAAAGGCGGGACCGAAACCCGCCTCATTTTTTTAAGCAATCTCAATCAACCTGCCAGGCTTCTCTTCGGCCTTTTTGACTTTGGGCAGGTGGATGCTCAGTATTCCATCTTCGTAGCTGGCGGCTGCTTTATCGCCGTTGACCTCCTTCTCGGGCAGGCGGAAGCTGCGCTCAAAAGACTGGAAGTGGAATTCTTTTTTGGTGTATTTGCCCTGCTGCTCCTTGTCCTCATTTCGGTCTTCTTTGGTTGCAGAGATTTTCAGGATGTTATGTTCAATTTCAACCTTAAAATCTTCTTTTTTCATACCGGGAACAGCCACTTCTATTTGGTAAGCTTCATTATCTTCCTTAACATTCACAGCTGGAAGATGCTGACGGGGCTGTCTTTGGTTAATGTCAAACCACTGATCAAGTTCTTTCATAAATGTGTCGTCAAAAAACTTGGGAACCCAATTGTTGTATCTTACGAGTGTCATAGCTTTATTCAGTTTAATGTTTAAATTTTTATGTACAACTTGTTTTATACAAACTGAATACCATTCGCACAATGTGTATTTTTACACGAAAATTCATGACAAATTGTCTTCATTTATTCATTTTGCACCTAAATTAATGTCATATTGGCATATTTTAGAATCAAATTTGTCACTGCTTTAACATTATTTGAGTATTGTCTAGCCTTATAAAGGGCAACCAAGGTCTATGTATGAAGTTATTTTCAAAAAACGTTAATAAGTCTGCCGAAGCCCATGATGAAGAGGGGCTGAGTACTTTTGGGGGTGTATTTGTTCCTTCGCTACTGACCATTTTAGGCGTGATCATGTACCTGCGGTTTGGTTGGGTAGTGGGTAATGTAGGGCTCCTGGGTACCCTGATCATCGTGACCCTATCCACCAGTATTACCTTACTCACCTCACTATCCATTGCTGCTATCGCTACCGACCAGGTGGTGAAGGCAGGAGGGGCCTATTATATGATCAGTCGCTCTCTGGGAATTGAGACAGGGGGCGCGGTGGGCATTCCTCTTTACCTGGCCCAAGCCTTATCTGTATCATTGTATGTGATAGGTTTTGCAGAAAGTGTTGTGCAGGTATTTCCTGATCTAAACCTAAAGGTAATAGGTATTGTGGTGACGGTAATGATTACGCTGCTGGCCCTTTTTTCTACCAAGGCCACCATACGTTCCCAGTATTTTATCATGGGAGCTATTGCCCTCTCCCTCATTTCTCTGCTGCTGGGCAAGCCGCTGGAAAACACAGAGATTGAAATGTGGGGCGCGCCTGCCAGCCGTAGCGAAAGTTTCTGGGTAGTATTTGCTGTTTTCTTTCCGGCAGTCACCGGGATCATGGCGGGCGTAAACCTGTCCGGCGATCTGAAGGACTCATCGCGCTCCATTCCCCGCGGAACATTTATGGCAGTGGGAGTTGGCTACCTGGTGTATATGACTTTACCCATACTACTGGCTTCCCGGGCTGACGCCAGCACGCTGCTGGAAGATCCACTGATCATGCGCCGGATTTCCTGGTGGGGCGATGCTATCCTGCTTGGTGTCTGGGGGGCCACCCTTTCCAGTGCGGTGGGTAGCATACTGGGCGCACCGCGAATCCTGCAGGCTCTGGCCAAAGACAGGGTGCTTCCCCACTACCTCAGCTGGCTCGGAAGGGGTGAGGGTAAGGACAATATTCCACGTATGGGCACCATCTTGACAATGATCGTAGCGATTGCTGCTGTATACCTGGGTAACCTGGATATCATCGCGCCGGTACTGACCATGTTTTTTCTGACTACCTATGGGGTGCTCAATATTGCTGCTGGTCTGGAGAATGTGTTGGGAAGCCCCTCATTCCGGCCGAGTTTTAAGGTACACTGGTTCTTTTCATTTCTGGGAGCCGGCGGATGTCTGGCTGTGATGTTCCTGATCAATGCCACGGCAACGATTGTGGCGGCACTATTCGTTTCAGCTGTTTTTGTCTGGTTGAAAAGAAGAGGCATACAAACCGCCTGGGGCGATGTACGACGTGGTGTATGGATGGCGGTAGCCCGCTCAGCACTACTGCGTGTCAACAAAAGTGTAGACCCCAAAAACTGGCGCCCCAACATACTGATCCTTTCGGGCGCGCCTACCAAAAGATGGCACCTGATTACCCTGGGAGACGACTTCAGCCGGGGACAGTCACTGATGACGGTATCCACTGTGATTAAGGCACCTGATGTAGCACACCAGCGATTGGAGAAAATGGAGGATAATATCCGGGAGTTTCTGCAAAATCGCCGGATACAGGCACTGGTAAAGGTGGTGAGTGCCGAAGATCCGTTTGTAGGCGGTGAAAGGCTGGTAAATATGTATGGCATAGGCGGACTGGTACCAAACACGATCATGCTAGGGGATACGCAGGAAGCTACTAACCATCAGCCATATTGTGAGATGATCACCCACTTTTTTAAAGCCAAACGCAACGTGGTCATTGTGAGAGCTGAAGATGATATTGGGTTTGGACAAATGCGCAAAATTGATGTATGGTGGGGTGGTCTTAACAAAAACGGCGGGTTAATGATGTTGCTGGCTTACCTGCTTAAAAACAGTATTAACTGGCAAAATGCTTCCGTTACCGTCAAGATGGTTGTGCCTGATGAAAATGCCGCGCACAAAGCCCTGAAGAACCTGGATGACATAGTCCTGAACATGCGCGTAAAATTTGGCCGTCAGGTAATTGTTTCTAATGGTCGTTCTTTCTGGGAAATACTCCATCAGGAATCAAAAGAAGCGGATTTGCTGATGATGGGTCTCGCTGAACCACAGGAGAATTTTCTGCAATATTATGAAAAGCTGAATGCCAATACTGCTGGACTGCCCGCCACTGTGTATGTGCTCGCTGCTCAGGATATTGACTTCAAAGATGTACTACTTTAAAAGGTATATATACCTTCCGGCAGAAAGCGTAAACTGAAAAGGATTCTTTTAATGTACTGGCGTAAATCACGCGAGGATGACAGGTGAAGATCAGGGTTTTGTTATCGCATGGAGAGCTGCAGGCAGATTAGTACAGACTTTCTAACTGGATGTAGTCCGAGTAATTTTGAAAGAGTTCTTTTTCTTCGTGGGCAATTACTTCGCAGATTTTGTTGGAGCGGACGTCGTACCAGACTTCTGCGTAAAAGAGGCTGAGCTGAAATAGGCCGACCAGATAAGGAAAAGATTGTCTCCGCATGATCAGTTGTCCCTTCTCAATGGCATACTCTTCCTTATACTTCAGTGCTAAAAGATTGAATTCCTGGATGTTTAGCATTTTTACAGTCTAACTATTGATTAAAGTAGTTTGCAAATAAATGGCTAAACCTCAAGATTATTTTTCTGTTTAGGCTGTAAATGTGCTAGGAGTAATAAATATCAAAAATTCAAAGCCTGACCCCCTGGCTTTTGCTAAAGGCTATCCAAAGCGGCGAGTTCTTCCTCAAAACCACCGGAAAGAATCGGGAACCTGCACCAGGTTCGCGGATCCACATTAAAATCATCTATATGGAAAGCGGGTGCTACGCGCTCCCTCTTCCACTGATTTCTGGCCCAAAGCTGAAAAAACTTCCGGATATGCTCTTTCAGCAGTGCATCTGGCTCCAGTTGCTGCTCTTTCAGCATATGGTAAATTTCTACAGGAGGGCGCCAGTCACGGATTGCAAGTCGCTCTATGGCTACCAGAATAGCAAAAGGCATGAGGTCACTTTCGTCGGTCTGTGACTGTTCCTGTGGCCTTAGTTCAGCAGTAGGGTTGAGCTGGTTAACGTAGTTAAGCCCCGGGTAGTCAAGCTCTTTTTCTGCCCATTTGAGCCATTTAAGGATAAAATACTTGTCTACCGCAGCGATAGGCGCAATACTGCCGCTGGTGCAGCCATCCATGGTAGCGTAGCCAACATCTGCCTCACTGCGGTTGTTGGTAGATATCAGCAATGCACCCAGCACATTGGTAATCATCCAGATTCCGGGAATTCGGGATCTTGCCTGTATGTTTTGCAGGGCAATATCATCCTGCTCCCAGTTGAGCTTACGGCCCAGGCAGGATTCCACAGTTTTGGTATAAGAGGCTACATCATCATCGATGTTCCACTTAAAAAAGGTAGCCCCTACGGACTCAGCTAGTGACCTGGCTGCCTGATAAGTGTCGTCAGAAGAGTTTTGTGTAGCCTGATAGGCAGTAGTTAGGATTCGGGCGGTAATATGCTTACAAAGCTTTTCTTCGTCATGATGCGTGCTCTCTGGTATCTCCGCTATCAGAAATTCAAGGCCGGCTTTTTTCAGGAAAGCTGCTGCACCTAGTTCCCTAACGCCCCTTCGTACCATTTCGGCGATAAGCACTGAACAGGTGGATGAATCTGCACCTCCACTCAGAGATACTACAAAACCCTTAGACCTGCTTTTCCTGAGATAGTCAAAAAGAGCCAGCGTTTCAGCCCTGGTGAACTCTATTTCGCGGACGTGGCTGTCCTGGCTGGGAGTGGATTCTGATTGGTCAGGATACTCAAAGTCAATTAGGGCAGGTAGAACATTGACATTTTCAAAGGAGAAACGCTGATTTTTCTTCAATAAGCGACCGGCCTGGGCGATGATGATTTCGCCATCATATACCATACGTCCGGATTCATTACCCAGCATATTGGCAAATACATAGGCACAGTTGAAATCAGCCGAGGCAGGGACTACCAGCTTTTCCCGGAATTCAGTTTTTCCGAAGGAGAAATGGCTGGCGCTGGTGTTGAGGATAAGGTTGACCCCTCGGCGAGCGAGCCGATAGCCGGGGCGCTTTTCATTCCTCCAGGCATCTTCACAGATCTCAAAACCTACCTTGATACCATGCACATCGTAGATGACATCGCCAAAGTTATATTGCCGACCGTTGACCTCAATCCTGACCACCTTATCAGGCTGCCAGGGGGTAAACCAACGGGGCTCGTAGTGTACACCATCATCGGCAAGAAACTGTTTGGCTGTAAAACCCAGTATCTGCTGGTCAGAAATGAGGCAGCTACAATCATAATTACGTCCTTCGTATTTGTACGGGAGCCCCACTGCTACGGTGATGCCTTCGCAAAGCAGCCGAACGTCTTCCAGTTTTTGCAGGCACTTTTCATAAAGCCAGCTACTGAGAAACATATCTTCACAGCCGTAGCCACTCAGCGTGAGCTCCGGAAGGCAAAGTATATCCACTTCCAGGTCCTTTGCCTGCTCTATTGCCTGGCTGATGTTATCAATATTATTTTTCCAGTTTATAGGAATCTGGTTCAATGCGGCTCCGGCTACTCTGAGTTTGGTCATCAAAGAATGGTTTGGGGAGAATAATGAAGATCAAAGCTAATCCTCTTCGGTATCAGTATCAAGAATATCCAGTGCTTTCTGGGAAGCACTCTGTTCAGCCTTTTTTTTGCTATAACCGCTTCCGGAACAAATTGGTTGTTCGTCAATAAATATTTGCGAGATAAACTCTTTAAACTGTTTTTCGCCGCGGATATCTACGATCTCAAAACGAATCTCCCGATTGGTCTTCTGTGCCCACTCAATAATGGTGCTTTTATAGTTGGTGTTGGTATTTACAATAGTATCCAGATCAAAATGGGGGAGTAATATGCGGCGCAAAATAAAGCTGCTGCAGTAGGAGAAGCCTTTATCCAGATAAACAGCGCCCACGAGGGCTTCCAGTGTATCCCCATCTATGGACTTATGAGAAAGTTTGGACTTTCCTGCGGGCTGCAGGTTAGACTGATCATATTCAATGATCCCGCTGACGCCAATTTTCCTGGCTACTGCATTCAGCGATTCCCGGTTGACAATGCGGGAGCGTATGTCAGTCAAAAATCCCTCGTCTTTGTAAGGATATTTTTTAAAAAGATAATCAGCGATTACCGTACTCAGAACGGCATCGCCGAGAAATTCCAGTCTTTCATTGGATTCGCGCAGGCCAAACATGTTTTTTTCAGCTACCGAAACATGTTTGGTGGCCAGACGATATAGTTCAAGGTTCAGCGGGCTGCTGCCTACTATAGACTTTATCGCCTGGATCAGGCGCTTATCGTTGACTGCTTGCGACCTGAAGCCTTTCAGCATCCAGGTCGGTAGTGTGCGTAAGAGCAAAGTATTGATGATACTTTTTAACCTGCGTAAGACAGGGGCCACTAAGCCTCAAATTTTCTGAAAACTACTGAAGTATTATGTCCACCGAAGCCAAAAGTATTACTGATAGCCGTATTTACTTCTCTCTGCTGTGCCTTGTTAAAGGTGAGATTGAGCTTGGGGTCAATTTTCTCATCATCCGTAAAATGGTTGATGGTAGGCGGCACCAGATTATGCTGTATGGCCATAATAGTCGCTACTGACTCAATAGCACCGGCAGCACCCAGCAAATGTCCAGTCATAGACTTGGTAGAACTGATGTTGAGCTTGTAGGCATTTTCACCAAAAACATCCTTGATCGCACTGGTTTCACTGATGTCACCCAGAGGGGTAGATGTGCCATGTACATTGATATAGTCAACATCTTCAGGTTTGATACCGGCATCCTGCAGGGCAAGTAACATAACCTGTTTCACTCCAATGCCTTCTGGGTGAGGGGCTGTAATATGGTAAGCGTCGGCTGTCATACCGCTGCCAATCACCTCAGCATAAATTTTGGCACCTCTCGCCCTGGCATGTTCGTATTCTTCCAGTATAAGGGCACCGGCTCCTTCTCCCAGTACAAATCCGTCACGATCTTTATCGAAGGGACGAGACGCTGTGCCGGGAGAGTCGTTTCTTTCAGAGAGCGCTTTCATTGCCCCAAAACCACCAACGCCGGCTTCACAGACTGCCGCTTCAGAGCCGCCAGTGACGATCATATCCGCCTTGCCTAATTTGATATAGGTATAAGAGTCAATGATAGCATGGGTAGCGGAAGCGCAGGCTGAAACCGTAGAAAAATTAGGTCCGCGGAAGCCATACTTGATAGAGATATGACCGGGAGTGATGTCCACGATCATTTTGGGAATAAAGAAAGGGTTGAAACGCGGAGTGCCATCCCCCTGGGCGAAATACATCACCTCATCCTGGAAAGTTTTGAGCCCTCCGATACCTGATCCCCAGATAACACCTACGCGATCAGGATCTACGGCTTTGGGGTCAACCTGTGCGTCCCGTATGGCCTCGTCAGATGCTACCATCGCAAACTGCGTACAGGGGTCCATTTTACGAGCCTCCTTCCGGTCTAAATAATCGGTAGGATCAAAATTTTTAAGCTCACAGGCAAACTTTGTTCTGAATTTCTCCGCGTCAAATCTAGTAATAGGAGCAGACCCACTCACGCCTTCCACAAGCCCTTTCCAATACGCTTCAACTGTATTGCCGATGGGTGTGAGTGCGCCTAATCCAGTAACTACAACTCTCCTAGAATTCATAAAAAGGGGATAGCTTCAGTAAATTATTTCTTGTTTACGTTCTCTTCCAGGTAAGAAATAGCCTGTCCAACAGTAGAAATGTTTTCAGCCTGATCGTCAGGAATAGAAATGTTGAATTCCTTTTCAAACTCCATGATCAGCTCAACGGTATCTAGTGAATCGGCACCGAGATCGTTGGTAAAGCTAGCTTCAGGAGTAACCTCTGACTCCTCAACACCAAGCTTGTCAATAATAATACCTTTTACTTTTTGCGCTATTTCAGACATTTTTATAGGGATTTTTGAGTTAACGGCGCAAAGTAAAGAAATTTAGCTCAATAAAGTCAAACTTATTTTTTTGATTCTTTATTAATTGATGAGCGTTAAAAATATTTAATTTGCCCCGGTTTAAATCTGTTTGTTGGATAAAATATCATATACAATGCCTGACAGCCGCGAAATACAGTTTGCATTCGAGCGAGATTTCGATTTGTTCGGCCTGAATACCGTGGTAAAAGAGTACAAACTAGCGTGGTGTCTGAATCAGCATCTGTGCCTGAATTTAGCAAAATCTGAGGATTTAGCCATTAATTTTGTAGATGATCGAACTATTATTATCTCAAATTTTACTTTCACTACCACACATTGTACTTTTAAACTACTAAAAAATCATGCTATCAGCACTGATGAAGAAGTTTACCTGCTGCCCGAGCTAAAGAATGTAGACTATTTTCTTATGATTGTGAATGAAAGTGATACCTTTGACATTGAATATTATCGTAAAAAGTTGCCTGAAGTAAAAATATTGCAATCCTTCCGGCAAATCTCAATTGATAAACTGCAAAACAAAGAAAATCTGATTTTTTAAGTATGGATAACATCGTTTTTAATAAGACCAAGATAGTGGCCACTGTAGGCCCGGCCTGCAATACTAAAGAAATGCTGGAAGAGTTGATCAAAGCCGGTGTAGACGTATTCAGGCTCAACTTCTCCCATGGTACACATGAAGGCCACAAAAAAGTGATCGGCTTTATCCGTGAGCTCAATGAAGAAATGGGCATGAATGTCTGCATACTCCAAGATTTGCAGGGGCCCAAAATCAGGGTGAACCAGGTGGAAAATGATGAAGTAAACATTGAGCCTGGTCAGACGCTGATCATTAGCTGCCGGGAAGATTTTGTCGGCAATGCTGAAAAAATCAGCACCACTTACACGGATTTGGCTACTGATGTCAATATCGGCGATACTATCCTCATTGATGATGGTAAAATTGAACTGCGGGTCATACAGGTGGAAGGCTATGAGGTGCATACCACCGTGGTGTATGGAGGACCTCTCAAATCCAGAAAAGGCATCAACCTGCCGGATACCAATGTTTCTGCACCTTCTCTAACTGAAAAAGACCAGGAGGACCTGTTCTTTGGATTGGAAAATGATGTAGACTGGATTGCGCTTTCTTTCGTCAGGCGTGCGGATGATATCTACAACCTCAAAGACCTTATCCAGGAAAAGGGCAAAAACATCAAGGTCATAGCCAAAATAGAGAAGCCCGAGGCTATTAAGAATATTGATGAGATCATTGAAGCCACTGATGGCCTGATGGTGGCCCGTGGAGACCTGGGGGTGGAAATTGTTATGGAAGATGTGCCTATCGTCCAGAAAATGCTGGTGAATAAGTGTAACATGGCTTCCAAACCAGTGATCATTGCAACCCAGATGATGGAGAGCATGATTGAAAATCCTCGCCCTACCCGCGCTGAAACCAATGACGTTGCCAATGGTGTCATGGATGGCGCAGATGCGATCATGCTTTCTGCCGAAACTGCCTCCGGTAAATATCCCGTCCAGACAGTCAAAAGTATGGTCAAGACCATCCTGGCGGTAGAGAATAGCTCCAATGTGGTGTATGATAAGCTCTCTCACATAGATACGAATTCACCTACCTTCTATAATGACCACCTCGTACTTACCGCATCCAAACTGAGCAAGCAGGTAAACGCCCGGGCCATTATCGGGATGACCAAGTCCGGCTATACCGGGTTCCGCCTCTCCGGGCACCGGCCGAAAGCGGATATTTTTATCTTTACCGCCAACCGTGAACTGCTGAACGTGATCAATCTCTACTGGGGATTGAGAGGGTTTTATTACGATAAAATGGGTTCTACCGACGAAACTTTTGCTGATCTTGAGCATATCCTGCGCGAAAAAGGACATCTGCATAAAGGTGATGTGATCATCAACACCGCCAGCATGCCTCTCCACTGGGAAGACAGAACGAATATGCTCAAAGTACAAATCGTAAAGTAGTAATCCGGTATCAGTATCACTGATTGCCTGCCGATGCTGCGTCTAGTATGAAAATCACGAAAGAGTTGTATTCCAGTTCACTGGCCCTGTTCAACGATTTTTATCAGTTGAGCATGGCCTATGGCTACTGGAAATCGGGTATTGCCGAAAAAGAGGCGGTTTTCAACCTTTTTTTTCGCAAAAACCCTTTCAACGGAGGTTTCTCCATCAACTGTGGGCTGGACTATGTCATAGACTATGTCAAAAGCTTCCATTTCAGCGAAGACGACCTTGCTTACCTGTCTACCCTGAAAAGTAATGCCGGTACACCACTTCTTAGTAGTGATTTTCTGGACTACCTCCGCGACCTGAAGCTTGAACTGGATATTGATGCCATTCCTGAAGGGACAGCCATCTTTCCCCATGAGCCTCTGATCAGGGTCAAGGGGCCTATTCTCCAATGTCAGTTACTGGAGTCTCCTTTATTGAATATCATCAACTACCAGACCCTGATTGCTACCAAGGCAGCCCGCATCTACAATGTTGCCAAAGGTAACCCGGTGCTGGAATTTGGTCTGCGTCGCGCCCATGGTATAGACGGGGCTCTGGCAGCGAGCAGGGCGGCCTACATAGGCGGCTGCTCTTCCACCTCAAACGTGCTGGCGGGCAAACTTTTCGGTATCCCGGTAAGCGGTACGCATGCCCACAGTTGGGTAATGGCCTTTGATGACGAACTCTCAGCTTTCCGTGCCTATGCAGATGCTATGCCGGACAACTGCATACTGCTGGTGGATACCTACAATACCATTGAAGGTATCAGGCATGCTATCAGGGTAGGGGAGATGCTCAGGGAAAAAGGCAAAGCTTTGCAGGGAATTCGTATAGATTCCGGTGACCTGGCTTATTTTAGTATCAAGGCAAGGGAAATGCTGGATGAAGCAGGCTTTACCGAAACAGCGATTGTGGCGAGTAACGACCTTGACGAAAATATTATCAGCAGTCTCAGGACGCAGGACGCCCGCATTGGTGTCTGGGGGATAGGCACCAAACTGGTGACCGCTTATGATCAGCCTGCCCTTGGGGCAGTATACAAGCTGTCGGCCCTGAAGAATGATAAGCACAAATGGGATTATAAACTCAAGCTCTCCGAACAGGCCATTAAGGTGAATAATCCCGGTATACAGCAGGTCAGGCGTTTTTTCACGCAGGATGATAAAGGACAGAAAACTCCCATGGCTGATATGCTCTATGACATTCAGAAACCACTGGGTGATAAGCACAAGATCATTGACCCGATGGATATTACACGCCGCAAGATCATCAAACCTGACGGACTTGCATACGAGGAGCTACTGGTGCCGGTATTTGACAAAGGTAAACTGGTATATGACTCCCCTGATATCCATGCGATCCGGGAAAAAACAATAGCGAGTATCCACGAATTGCCCGCCGGCGTAAAGCGCCTGATCAATCCACACAGCTATCCTGTGGGTCTTGAAGACCGCCTTTACAAATACAAAACAGACCTGATCCTGAAACTCAGGAACCTGAGTGAGGAAGAAGATTGATATAATTATTTAAATATTATTTTGATCTACACTTTGCTCTTTTACCATGCGCATGTTGTAGAACTATTCTACACTTTCCCAGCTAAAAGTTGTAAAAGTGTCTTTTTGAAGTGATGGCATGCATTTTTCTTGATATGGGTTATTCATCAAAAAAGTATAAACCTATGAAAGCCCATACCAGAACCTTAGCCTTTTTATCTTTACTCTCTTTTGCGCTTTTTTCCTGTGATAATAAGGAAATGGAAGCGAAAATTGCAGATTTGAACCAGCAAAACCAGTTGCTGGAAGCTCAATACCAGCAGAAGGACTCCGCCCTGGTGGCCTTTATTGCTTCCTTTGCTGAAATTGAGCACAACCTGAAAGAAATCCGTGAGCGCGAACTCAATATTGAACTCGCCCGTGAAGAAAACCTTTCTGCCGGTGATTTGAAGGCGCGCATCAATGAAGATGTACAGGAAATCAACCGCCTGCTGGAAGAAAATCGTGAGAAATTCAAATCCCTAAATGCACAACTTGCCTATGCCGGACGTCAGAATGCGAAACTGAAGGCTTCTATGGAAGAACTGCAGACTAGCCTGACCGCTAAAATTGAGGAAAAAGAAAGCCAGATTAATGGTCTTAGTGAAGAACTTGGCGGGCTTAAACTTGAAATTAGCCAGCTCAACACCAATATCGCCAGCCTTCAGGATGAAAATCAGCAGAAGGAACAGGCGATCATTGAAAAAACTGACCAACTGAACACTGCTTATTTTGTGGCCGGAACGTATAAGCAACTCCGCGATGAGCAGATTCTTATCAAAGAAGGAGGCTTCCTGGGGCTGGGCAAGACTGAAGTGCTCAATGACCAGGCAAGTAAAGAACAGTTCAGGCAGATTGATATCAGAGAAACACTTTTATTCCCACTTGAAGGGGAAGCGGTAGAACTGGTCACCACTCACCCTGCAGGATCTTATCGCCTGGAGAAAGAGAATGATGAGAAACTAAAACTGGTAGTAGCGGACCCCGAGAAATTCTGGGAATCTTCTAAGTACCTGGTGATGGTGGTTAAATAAGTAAATATAGCTACTGCTCATGAGAAACACGCCCTGATTTTATCAGGGCTACTTTTTTATTTTACTAAAAACAGGGTATTTTTAGAGATATTTTTGCAATATTGTTAATCAATTGTTTATTAAATTTTTTGTTATGAACTCCATACTGATAACCCCCAGGAATGCTGCAGAATTAAAATTAATCGTAGAAACGCTAAGTAAAATTGGTGTTCAGACCTGCGTTCTGTCAGAAGATGAAAAGGAAGATATTGCATCTGCTTTGATGATGCGTGAAGGTAACGGCTCTGACGGGAAAGCCCTTGTCAAAAAATTGTACGTAAATTAATAAAAGGGCTATTTCTGCTTTCAAAAAAATACTGCCGGAATAGATTCCGGCTTTTTTATTTCCCAAAAAAGCTAAGGTTTACTGTAGCACCCGAGGCTATGGTAAACTCTTTCACTTCCGTAAACTTACTGCCAAATGAGCGCTCGGCCCTGAAAACCAGTTTGTAGTTTCCTGGCTGCAGCGCCAGGGTGAAGCGGGTTTGGGCAGGGTCAAGATCATAAATCCACTCCTGGAATCCATTTTCATAAATTTTATAAATACTGCCATATCCCTTGGCCTGCAGATTAGCATTCAGTACTCCCGGACCGGGTACGGTCAATTCAGTCATCTGGCTCTGTTCTACGCGCACATCTTTAAAATAGGTTTTTGGCAGGGTAAGGACCTCTATATCATAAGTGCCCACCAGGTACTTTTCCGGGCTGGCTACACTTTGCAGATTGATAATCTGCTGCTGTCCATTTTGCCGGATCAGCGCCGTAACCCCTTTGGCATATTCAGTGTGTCCCCGCTGCGAGATCAGCAGGCTGCCCTGGGGAGCCTGAATGGGTAGCACATTGTGTTTGCCACCTTCAAAGAACACATTACGCTTTACCACCGGAGGTATGGTGTTGACCACCACATCATAAGACAGCACAGCATCCAGCACTACCGAATCAGGGCGGCCCTGGGCATCGCGGAAGTGGACGAAATCATACAAAGGCGCTTTGGTGACATTGTTAAAGAAGGTCACATTCACATTGGTCTCAGAAGGATTTTTGTTGACATCCAGCAGTTCTACACTGACGGTAGTCGTTTCCAGTGATTGTTTCAGAATTTTGTTTAGTACCTGCCGGAAGTCGCTTACATTCCGGGCATCGTAATACTGCCCCACGCAGGCAAATTCCTTCTGGTAATCCTTATCCATACCCAATCCTATGACGAAGGGTTTGAGAAAAATATTTTTGGACTGCAGGGTCTGAGAAACGGCGCAGGGATCCCCACCGCATGACTCAATACCATCCGTAATGATGATAATGACATTTCTGTAAGCGGGATCCTGGATAAAATCATTGGCGGCCTGCTCAAGTGAATAGGCAATGGGTGTAACGCCTGATGGTTGTATCTGCCGAAGTCGGGCAATGAGCTTATCATGATTATTCTGGGCAAATGCCACTTCCAGTTTGCTGTCCTGGCAGTTTTTATAGCGAAGGTGGTACTGATGGCCGTAAACCCTAAGGGCCAGCTCTAGGTTCTGGTCTACTTTAAGGGAGTCTACCAGGTCTACCAGGATATTTTTGGCAATATCCATACGGGTATTATTACCCCAGTTGGCATACATACTGCCGGAGGCATCCAGCAGAAAAAGCATACGCGTTTTTTCCGGTGGTCGCTGTATCTGTACCTGAGCGCTGGCCGTTCCGAAATACAGTAAACTGATGATGATTAAGAAGAATTTGCTGTTCACCCTCTGGCTTTTTTACATGAATAAGCTACCCTGTCCGATGGTAACGAACAGAGTAGCGCTTTCTTTTACAGTATCTGAGCTGTATGGTCCTTGGTGTTGACCTTTTCTATGATATCGGTGATCTTACCCGATTCGTCAATGATGAAAGTAGTACGGGCTGTACCCATATATTTTTTCCCGTACATAGATTTTTCCTTCCACACACCATAGGCCTGGTTGATACTGGTATCTTCATCGGCTATCAACGTAAAGGGCAGCTCCTGTTTGGTGACAAAATTCTGGTGTGACTTTACACTGTCTTTGCTTACTCCGATTACTTCATAACCGGCCTGCTGCAGGCTGGTGTAGTTATCTCTCAGATTACAGGCCTGTGCAGTACAACCTGAAGTATTGTCTTTAGGGTAGAAGTAAAGAACTACTTTCTTACCGCGAAAATCTGATAACTTTACAGTTTCGCCCTGCTGATTGGGCGCTTCAAACTCCGGAGCTTGGTCTCCAACTTTTAGTGACATGTTTGCTTGATGGTTAGGTGAAAACTAGGATTTCAAGATAACAATAAGCGACAAAGTTAATGATCTGATAAGCTAAAGAAACATTCACTTGGAGGGTAAGTGTTTTTTTTTACACTTTTGAAAAAAATAAGCCAGTCGGGGACATAGCATCTTTGCCCGACTGAGTGAAGTGAAGAAACAAACTTAACATTCAGCGTTTACTTTAATATGGACAATCCAGTAATTATATTCGGAGCAGGGGGCCTGGGAAAAGCATCCCTGGAGATTTTTCAGTCTAATGATGTAGTTGTCTACTGTTTTCTGGACGACGATACCAGACTCCATGGAAAGGAAATCGGAGAAATCGCCATCCTGGGCAGTACTGATGACCATGGTTATACCAAATTTATCGGGAAAAAGTGTGACTCCTTTGTTGCAGTGGACGAAATAAAGTTGCGCAAGGGGATTTTTAAAATGCTGAATGAGCGGCGAAAAGTAATGCCTATCAATGCCGTACATCCTAAAGCCACCATTTCCGGGAACGCATTTATTTCCTATGGTCTTTTTGCCAATGCCGGAGCAGTGATCGGCAGTTTTGCCAAAGTAGGCATCGGCTGCGTACTGCACGCGAATGTAGTAGTAGAATACGAAGCCAAGGTGGGCGACTATGTGTACATTGGTGCAGGCAGCATCATCAGCACCGGTGCCGAAATTGAGGATGAGGTCTTTATCGGAGCAGGTGTTATCATTGCCGGACCGGTGAAGATTGGCAAAGGTGCCCGTATCGGAGCCGGCTCAGTGGTTGTAGAAAATATCAAGGAGGGCGCAACCGTATTTGGTAATCCTGCAAAAGTTATTTAACAATTGATAAATCCTTCCCCTTCTTCTGAAATAATCCTCAATGCAGATGGTAGTATCTACCATCTTGGCCTGCGGCCTGAGCACCTGACGGATATTGTACTGACTGTCGGTGATCCTGAACGCGTACCTGCCGTTAGCCGTTATTTTGACCGCATTGATGCCCGCATCAGCAAAAGAGAGTTTGTCACGCATGTGGGCGAAATCGGTGGTCGGCGTATCATGGTTATCAGCAGCGGTATCGGAACGGATAATGTAGAAATTCTGCTCACCGAATTGCATATACTGGCCAATTTTGACCTGCAGCATTTGCTGCCTAAAGCAGATGCACGCTCGCTTAAGATTATCCGAATCGGCACTTCCGGAGCCATACAGGAAGATGTACCACTGGATAGTTTGCTCTGCAGCGACTATGCATTCGGCCTGGATACGCTTATGCAGTTTTATGAAGCCCCAGGTACAGAGGAAGAGAAAATGTATGCTGATGCACTAAAAAGTCATTGTCAGCTTGGTTTTCCACCCTACTGTGCGCGTGCTGATGCATCCCTCCTCAAACATTTTGCTGATGTAATGCTGACAGGCAATACGGTGACCTGTCCGGGATTTTATGCGCCTCAGGGACGAAGAATCAGCCTGCCGATTAAACCTCCATTTCTGATGGAGCAGCTCCGTAATTTTACTTTTCAGGGTAACCGCCTGACCAATTTTGAAATGGAAACAGCCGGGTACTATGCATTGGGTGCTGCACTGGGCCATCAAATGCTCAGCACCAACGCGATCATGGCAAACCGGGCAAGCGGGCAGTTTTCAAATAAACCTGCTGAAACCGTAGACCGTCTTATCCGTACAGTGATAGATAAAATTTTGGTGTTGGATTCACTTTAGACATGACCTATCTTCGCGAGTGTCGTCTGCTTTACATATCCTAAGCGCTAATAATTCGTAAGTAATTAATAGTAACTATTTGAAATACATTTTAAAAATTAATTTATATGAGCAAACCAGTAGAACTTACCGATTCCAATTTTGATGAAATAATTAAATCAGGTGATAAGCCTGTACTTGTAGATTTTTGGGCTGAGTGGTGCGGACCCTGTAAAATGATCGCTCCTGTAGTGGAAGAACTTGCCAACGATTATGATGGTAAAGCCGTCATTGCCAAGGTGGATGTAGACTCTAACCCCAGCGTATCTGCTAAATATGGTATCAGAAGCATTCCTACTTTGTTGGTTTTCAAAAACGGCGAAATAGTGGATAAGCAGGTTGGTGCCGTTAACAAAGGAGTATTAGCACAAAAACTTGATGCACAGCTGGCTTAATTGCCGCTGTCGTAAATTTTTTTGGACTAACAATTTGATTCTTAATAAGTCTGTATTAATATTGAGATAGCGTTAATTAAATCATCGCTTTATTGTATGATCAATAACCTTTCTAAGACAAGCTACAAACTCACCGCCGCTCGCCGTTGTGCCTGTTGGTTCTGGTGTTGTATGTGTTTGCAGTTCTGGAAAGGTCTATCTATCGTTTAAATTAATACAGTGAAATTTAAGTGAGTGTTAAAGCTCAGCTGTACAAAAATATACGAAGCCTTTCCACTAATCCTGGAAAGGCTTTTTTCTTGCCCTTCCCTTTCAACTCAACTTCATTTTTCTGAATCAGTATCGCTTAGTTAGTAGTGCATAGAAATTAAGTAAAAATATGTTACTCAGTTTACCCAAAATAAATCAAAAACTCTCGGCAGCCCGCCGCTGCGCCTGCTGGTTCTGGTGTTGTATGTCCTTTCTTTCAGGGGAGAGGTATATCCTTACGTATCAGATGGAGGAAGTTTCAGGTATCAGCTGAACCAGCACTTCAAAGTATACAAAAGGCCTTTCCTAGCAGTAGGAAGGGCCTTTTTTTTTGCCACATCCATTGCTTTAACTTTAAAAATACCCATA
>CAZFFW010000070.1:0-24238 GCA_964518125.1 uncultured Porifericola sp. | reverse complement strand
AAAACCTATCTGAACGGTGAGCAGATGGTAGACCTGACCGACGAAAAGATCGGCGAAGCCAATGGCTCTATTGCGCTGCAGATACACTCTGGCGGAGGTATCAAGGTACGCTGGCGCGACCTGCAGGTGCAGGAACTCTAAAGCATCACAGGAAGCTGAAAGGCTTCCTTTTTTTATGTCAATCCTTAAGCATGCCTGCAAAGCAAATGTTTTGGACAGACGATTTTCTGGATGCCATGCGACAGGCTGCTGACCCGCCTGCCGATGAAGCCGTAGCGCAGTTGGTACAACAGCAAGGGCTGCATAGCTCCCGACAACTTTTTGACCGGCTGATCAGGGAGATTGAAATACCGATTTCGGATCTGCCCCACCCTCTGCATGACTTCGTAAAGGCACAGCAGTGGATACCCTCGTGGGCAGATCAGCAGCGGGTAGCTCAGGCATATGACTTTTTCGTAGACCACGGCCCAAAATGTCTGTTGTTACTATATTTTAAGTCACTGCCGCTACTCTACACAGACCAGAAAGGCGCGAAAGTACTGGCCAATACCGGTCGCCTGCTGTACGATCCTGCTTCCTCAGAAATCTTCACCCGGCGAATTGCTGAAACTGGTCAGTTCCTGCTGTATGTCATGCGCAGACAAGCCTTTGTACTGGATCATCAATCGGTGAATATTATCCTGAAGGTGCGGCTGATCCATGCTGCAATCAGGCATTTTATCAGGCAGGGGGAATGGGATCAAAGCGTGCTGGGCCTCCCTGTCAACCAGGAGGATATGGCCCTTACCCTGATGACCTTCAGCATCGCCATTATTGATGGGCTGCACCAGCTCGGCATCAAAGAGGAAGATCATCGGATGGAGGCATATCTGCACCACTGGAACATTGTCGGTAACCTGCTGGGCGTAAGCGATCAGTTACTGCCCCAAAACCTGGAAGAAGCCCGCTTTTTACTGCAAAAAATACTCAGCAGACAGGCAGCTGCATCAGAAGATGGGAGGCTGCTAACACAGGCGCTGCTACGATTCAGTGAGTCCTCTATTCCGGGTGACCGACTGGATATTTCTGCTGAGGCACTTATTCTTTACTTCATCGGACAGGAGAAAGCAGGTATGCTGGGCCTTACTCCCAAGAAGGGATGTACAGGCTGGCTCGTAGTACTGCTGATACGGCTTGGTTTTTCTGTAGCAGAGCGCTGGGAAGACCGCTCAGCCAGCATTCACTATCGTGCTGATCACCTTTCCCGCCTATTGACCAAAGCCCTGGTGGGTTACTTCAGCAGCTATAAGGACCGTTATATGGAGGTACCGGAGGAGTTTGCCAGCCAATGGCTGGATAGTAGCCGGTACTAAGCTACCGCTACGGTCTCAATACAATTTACTCACCCTTGTGGAATATTCTAAAATTTAGCCAATACTCAGGATAGCTCAGCCAATATAAATACCATCCCCAAAATTATACGCTAATATATTAGCCAAGTACAGTATTAAATATGGCAATTATGCCGCAGGGCTATTTTGCTGAAAAGCTGGATTCTTCCGCAAAATTACCTGATTATCAAAAAAATCTAGCTAATTTTGCCACTCACTCAACCTAATCATCAGAACAATGGATCAAGCTACCGCACTAGAAAAGCAATTTGAGAAGATTCCTACCAGCATTTATGAGGACTCCGACGCCGCTTCCAAAGAGATCGCCAAAACGATCCGCGACCTGATCGTAGCCAAGCAGCAAAAAGGTGAAAATGCTGTACTCGGTCTGGCTACCGGCTCCTCACCTACCCGCGTATATGAAGAGCTCGTAAGGATGCATAAAGAAGAAGGGCTGAGCTTCAGAAATGTCATCACTTTTAACCTTGACGAGTACTATCCCATGGAGCCCGACAAACTGCAGAGTTATGTCCGCTTTATGAAAGAATATCTTTTCGACCATGTAGATATTGATCCTGCTAATTACAATGTTCCTGACGGCACCGTACCCATTGAGCAAATCAGTGAGTATTGTGTAGCCTACGAAAGAAAAATAAGGGATGCAGGCGGGCTTGACCTGCAGATCCTGGGTATTGGCGGCACCGGCCATATTGGTTTTAATGAGCCCGGATCACGCGAGATATCCCGTACCCGCCTGATCACTCTCGATAAGATTACCCGTATTGCGGCTGCCAGTGACTTTTTCGGAGAGGAGTTTGTCCCCCGCCGCGCCATCACCATGGGAGTACAGACCATCATGGAAGCGCGCCAGATCATCCTCATGGCCTGGGGTGAAGGTAAGGCTGCCGTCATCCGGAAGACTGTGGAAGGCCATATTACCGATCAGGTGCCGGCTACCTTTCTGCAGGAACACGAAAACGCACAGATCATCTTGGACGAAGCTGCTGCGGCCGAACTGACAAGGGTAAAAACCCCCTGGCTGGTAGGCCCCTGCGACTGGGATCAGAAGCTGACCCGGAAGGCCGTGGTCTGGTTGTGCAGACAGGTAGAGAAACCGGTGCTGAAATTGACTCCTGAAGATTACAATGAGAACGGCATGAGCGATCTCATTGCTGATCATGGCCCTGCTTACGAAATCAATATCCGCATATTCAACGAGTTACAGCATACCATTACCGGCTGGCCCGGTGGAAAACCTAAAGCTGACGACAGTCAGCGCCCTGAGCGAGCCGAGCCTTTCCCCAAAAGAGCGATCATTTTCAGCCCCCACCCCGATGATGATGTGATATCTATGGGTGGCACACTACTGAGGCTGGTTGACCAGGGACATGAGGTACACGTGGCCTACCAGACTTCGGGTAACATTGCTGTTTTTGATGATGATGCTACACGCTTTGCGGACTTTGTCAAAGATGTTAAAGATGCCTTTGGTCTGAAGGATGAGAAGATAGATGCCCTGTTTGAAGAGGTTTCTCATTCAGAAGAGAACAAGCTGCCCGGCCAGGCTGATCCTCGTTCGGTACAGTTGATCAAAGGACTGATTCGCCGCAGTGAAGCCAAGGCTGCCTGCCGCTATTGTGGCATAGATGAGGATAAGTACCATTTCATGGATATGCCCTTCTACGAAACAGGTAAAGTGCGTAAAAAGCCGCTCAGTGAAGAAGACATTCAGATCACGGTAGACCTGCTGAAAAAGGTGAAACCTCACCAGATCTATGCAGCCGGTGACCTTTCTGACCCTCATGGTACGCACCGGGTTTGCCTCAGTGCCATTATGCAGGCCATTGACAGGCTTAAGCACGAAGACTGGATAAAAGACTGCTACGTATGGTTGTACCGTGGCGCATGGCAGGAGTGGGATATCCACCAGATTGAGATGGCCGTGCCGATCAGCCCGATTGAACTGATGCGCAAACGCCGTGCTGTCTTCAAGCACCAGTCTCAGAAGGACCGTCCACTCTTTCCCGGTTCAGATCCACGGGAGTTCTGGCAGCGGGCAGAAGACCGCAACCGTGGTACCGCCATCGGCTATGATAAACTAGGCTTGGCGGAATACGAAGCGATGGAAGCATTTGTCAGATATCACTTTTAATCCAAAGCTGATCCCGATACAAAACTGCCGGATTGATGAAATCCGGCAGTTTTTTTATGTGCCCTGTACAAAACCTTCCCGACTATAAGCGGGGTCAGGATATTTGTAAAAACCCTCTCCGGTCTTCACTCCCAGCTTTCCCTGGTCTATATATTTTTTGAGCAGGTCGGCAAAGCGCAGGCTTTTGTCATCCTGAAGGCTTTTGGTCACATGCCAGGCAGTATCCAGCCCTACGGAATCTATGATACCAAACGGTCCACTAGGCATCTTAAAATTGCCCATCCAGGAACGGTCAATATCTTCAACGGTGGCTACCTCATTGGTCAGCAGAGATCCCGCCGCACCGATAAAAGCCATCAGCATGGCGTTAAAAATATAGCCGGGCGACTCTTTACTGACTACTACCGGTGTCTGGTTCAGTTTGAGCCCCATCTCTTTGAGGAGGTCGATGATCCAGTCTTCGGTGCTCGGATGCGGCATGATGTCCACTACGTTGGCCCAGAACACGTCATGAAAATGAAAAGCACAGAAACGCTCCGGCATACCTGACTCCTGCGCAAACATAGAAGGAAGCAGGTAAGAAGTATTGGTGGTAAGTACTGCTTCCTTTTTCCAGAGGGGTGCCCATTCCGCCCAGGCCTTCTTCTTCAGTGCTACATCTTCCGTTACGGATTCACTGACAAAATCTGCCTGCGGAGCGGCTGACTTGATATCGGTGGTGAAAGTGATGCGGGCCTGGGCAGCCTCAGCTTCCTCGGCGGTGACTTTCTCTTCTTTAAGTAAGCCTTTCAGGATCTTTCCCTGTATTTTTTCCGCACTATTCAGAGCAGCCTCATGGATGTCATAAATGGTCGTCTGGAAACCACTGAGTGCCGACTGAAGTCCAATCCTGAGGCCAAGTGTTCCGCTACCGAGGATCAGCACATGGTGAATATCTGAAATCTTTCTTTGCATACTGTTTGGGTTAGCTTAGTTACAATGATTGCAGCATAATATAACATAAAAAAGCCACGAAGAAACCGTCTCAATGCAGCTTTCGCCGAGAGACAGGTCCAGGTGGCTTTAAGCAAGAGTGTTTCTACTTCCGGACTTGTGTCCTCTAAAGCAAGAATAAAAAAGCTGCCTTTTTTACCTGCGACTCAGATATGCGATTAGTCCGGCACCAGCGGCCAGGAGCGTGCCAGTAACCCAGGGGCGTGTAGATGCCCGGGTATACAGACTTTTCTTCACCATATAACCCTTGTAATCGCCATGGATTTTCCCTCCCTGCTGATGCTCATCCAGTGCACCATCACGCCTGCTGGCAGCATCCTCTCTAAACTGCTGTTTGATAAACATATTTTTGCCCATCCAGTCCATCAGGGAGGGGGCGTATTTATTGGTAGTGCTCATAAATTTACCGGCACCCCCGACAAAGATATCCCGTTTCTGGTGTGTGGCGGCATAGAGGATAGCATTGGCTACTTCTTCCGGCGCATAGACCGGAGGCGGCAAGGTATTTTCCCGGCTGCTGTAGTTTCGGGCATGCTCGGTATAGGGGGTGTTGATGGATGCCGGCTTGATCAGGGTAACGGATATAGGTGCTTTTTCCTTCTCCAGTTCCTGACGCAGCGCGTCGGTAAAGCCTTTTACGGCATGTTTACTGGCCGAGTACATGCCCTGCATGGGTAGCGCATAATCCGAAAGCACGCTGCCCAGGTTGATGATAGACCCACTTCGCTTCTTCAGGTGCATTGCAGCTACCTGAGAGCCGTAGACTACACCCCAGAAGTTGGTCTCAAACAGCTTGCGGTGATCTTCGTTACTGACTTCCATCAGGCTACCGTAGATAGAAACACCGGCATTATTCACCCAGGTATCAAATCCACCGTAGCTTTCCACCGCTTTCTCGGCAATCTGGCGGACATCCTCCATATTGCTTACATCCGCCACTACGTACACGGCCTGCCCTCCGGCGGTCTTGATCTCTTGTTCGGCTTCTCTGAGGCCTTCCTCATTGCGGGAGGCCAGCACTAGTTTGGCTCCTTTTTTGGCCGCTGCTTTGGCGGTCGCCAGTCCTATTCCACTAGAAGCGCCGGTAATAACGATTACCTGTTCGTTGAGTGATTTTAATCTGATAGCCATAGTTGAAAAAATTTATATTACTGATTTAAAAAAATATTCTAGGTAATTTTTACTGAATAAGCTAATAAACAGATAATAGCATACGATGTTAAAAATTAGGCGTGAAATTTTTGGGTGAAATACTACAAAATATATCTGCTCAGCCTATTTATATTTACTGGGGGCAGCAGCAGTTCTGATTTCAGCAAAAAGATTTAATCTTTCGGAATATTTTCCTTCTCAGAGGTTTCATCACTGAGGTATGCGATACCAGCCATTTCTTCGCTGACTTTCCACAAACGTGCAGCTACTTCTTCATTTCTGGAGTAAGTATCAGAATCCACTACGGTAGGACTACCCCTCATTTCCCGGAAACCATCCGGCCCTATAAACGCTCCACCCTTTACCTCCCGGGCCAGCGCTGCATATAAAACAGGAAGTGCTCCTTTCTCTGCACTTTGTAAAAACAAAGCACCCAGCGGCCTGATCAGCTTCGGGAAGTAGCGGTCCAGGTTGGTTTTGGAAAGGCCGGGATGTGCGGCTAGCGACAAGGTGTCAAATCCGGCAGCAGATAATCTTCGCTGCAGTTCGTAGGCAAACATCAGGCAGGCCCGCTTGCTCTGACCGTAGGCTTTTCTCTTGCTATATGCCTGCCGGGCATGCAGATCATCAAAATCAATCTCCGCCCATTTGTAAGATAAACTACTCAGGGTGACTACGCGGGAAGCCGGCGTACTACCCAGCATAGGTAACAAACGGCCGCTGAGGGCAAAATGACCAATGTAGTTGGTAGCCAGCTGGTTTTCAAAACCATCTTCAGTAACCTGGTAGGGGGACATCATGATGCCTGCATTGTTGATGAGCAGATCCAGCCTGTCGAAGTGGATGCAGAAGTGATCAGCAAATCGCTTAACGTCGCTCAAGCTTGAAAGATCTAGCTGCATTGGTTTGAGCTGGCCCTTTGGATAAACAGCCATCATTTCCCTTTTGGCGGCTTCTGCCTTCTGCATATTACGGCAGGCCAGAATCACAATTGCGTCTTTTTTAGCCAGCTCGAGGGCTGCTTCGTAGCCGATGCCGCTGTTGGCCCCGGTTACAACAGCTACCCTCCCCGATTGGGAAGGCACCTGATCCATATTCCATTTGCTCATGTTTCTGTGCTTTATCAATGAAAAAAATGCTGAAGGCAACCTTTTGATCCCATTTTTTTATAGTGTCTTGAAGAAGTGTAGGTTCCAATACTTTCGATATTACAAAAAATACATCATGAGCAGTATAAAAAGATAAGCAATTGCTTCAAAAACTAATCTTCCCCGACTGCATCGCCTTCTCTGCATTGGCCGCGCAGGCCTGTACCACGTGGATAAGGCCGGCGAAGCGGGGATCCTGTGTGTAGCCTTTTTTGTAGCGGGCATAGATCTGCTGAACGATCACCCCGATTTTGAAAGCCCCGAACACATAATAGAAAAGCATATCAGGCACTTCCATGCCTCTCCGCCGAGCATAGCGCTCCACGACTTCCTGCCGTGTCAGGTTGCCGGGCGTCCAGGTGAGGTTGAAGGGCTTCAGGGCGGGGCTGTCGTTAGCCTCAGCCCAGTAGCCCAGGCTGGTACCCAGGTCCATCAGCGGGTCACCCACGGTGGCCATTTCCCAGTCCAGCACAGCGATGATGTTACTGGGATTCTTAGGGTCAAGTACCAGGTTATCGTATTTGTAATCGTTGTGAATAAAAGCGACTGCACTTTCGGTAGGCTGGTTTTCCTGCATCCAGCGGGCCGTTTTGTCCATCCCGTCAATTTTGTCTGTTTCGGCGTTGTAATAGCGTTTAGTCCATCCTTCTACCTGTCGTTGCACATAGCCCTCGGGCTTACCCATGCTGATCAGGCCGCTGCTTTGCAGGTCCAGGCTGTGGAGGTCGGCCAGGTTATCCACCGCAGCCTCTGAAATGCTGCGCATGAGGTTGGGTGTGAGTTCCATACCCTGAGGAGGTTTGTTACGGAGTATAATACCTTCTACCCGCTCCATGAGGTAGAAAGGCGCACCGATCACCGACTCGTCTTGGCAATACAGTACCGGCTGAGGTACCTGCCCGTAAATGGGTTTAAGTGCACTGAGCACCTTGTACTCCCTGCCCATATCGTGGGCAGATTTAATATTGGCGCCAAAGGGAGGACGACGCAGCACGTATTCTTTTTCGCCGATCTTGAGCAGGTAAGTCAGGTTGGAGTAGCCGCTGGGAAACTGCCTGATTGCTACTTCTCCGCCAAAATCATCTGTTTGTTCTTCCAGGTAGGATTTGAGCTTTTCCACATCCAGGCTTTCGCCTTCTCTCACTTTCTGGGCTTGATCAATCATATTCTTTCACGGTTTTTCGTTCAGCGTTTTGCGCTTGAAATTTTCTAATCTGCAATTGTTAAATTTTCCAATTTCTATATCTTCAATCCGTAATTTTTCAAGACAGCTTTAGCAACGGAGGATTTGTGCACCTCGTCGGGGCCGTCGTAGATGCGGGCTCCTCTTTCGTGGCGATACCAGTAAGACAGAACGGTATCATCGGTAACGCCCAAGGCGCCATGTACCTGTATGGCCCTGTCCAGCACCTTCATTAACACATCAGCTACGTAGAATTTAATGGTAGAAATCTCAATACGGGCGGCTTTGGCACCTTCCTGGTCCATCTTCTGTGCGGCATGGAGCACCATGTAACGGGCCGCATTGATCTCAGCCCGGCTCTCAGCAATCCAGTTCTGCACCGTCTGCTTGTGGCCCAGCATACGCTCACCTCCCAGGCTGCGGCTGGCCGCACGCTGGCACATGAGGTCAAACGCTCTCTCCGAAATGCCCAGCCAGCGCATGCAGTGGTGGATGCGTCCTGGCCCCAGGCGCTCCTGGGCCAGCAGAAAGCCACTGCCTTCTTTGCCTACCAGGTTGCTAACTGGCACCCGACAGTTCTCGTAACGAATCTCTCCGTGGGAATGGTAACCTTCTCCCGCCTCACCCATGATGGGGATATTACGCACCAGCCTAAAGCCGGGATTGTCGGTAGGCACGATGATCATACTCGCCCGCTCGTAGGGAGAACCATCAGGAACAGTGACCGCCATCACCACGGCGAAAGCTGCTCCGTCGGCGGCGGTGGTAAACCACTTATGGCCATTGATCACATACTCATTTCCTTCACGCAGGGCGATGGTGCCCATATTGACCGGATTAGAACCGGCAAAATCAGGCTCAGTCATGGAGAAGCAGGAGCGGATGCTGCCCTGCATGAGGGGTTTAAGGTAACGCTCCTGCAGTTCGGCAGAAGCGTATTTGTGCAGAAGTTCGATATTGCCGATATCAGGTGCCTGGCAGTTAAGGGTATAGTGACCGAAAGGTGTGCGGGCCAGTACTTCACTCAACTGGGCAAACTCCATCATGCCCAGGCCCATACCGCCTTCGTTTTCTGGCAGGTAAGGTGCCCAGAGACCGAGGTTTTTTGCCTTCTGTCGCTTTTCTTCCAAAATTACAGCCGCCTCATTAAAAGGCATTTTGAGCAGTTCGGGCTCTATGGGCAACAGTTCTTCTTCAACGAATCTCTGTACTTGGGGGTAGATTTCTCTGAGCCGGTCGGTGGCGAATAGGTCTATCATTTTTGGGGGTTGTTTTTATATTAATCTGTAGGCAGGCCGGAGGCATAAAACTTTGGCAAATCTTAAATATTTGCCAAAGTTATTTCTTCAAAATCAAATGGTATAGCCCCCGTCAGCGGCATAGACAGCACCGGTACAGAAGGCTGAAGCATCGGCAGCCAGGAAGAGGCATAATCCCGCAATATCTTCGGGTTCAGCTACTTGCGGCAGGGCCTGCTTGGCGAGGACCGTTTTGAGGATCTTCTCATTACTGGTGAGGGCTTCGCTGAATTTGGTTTTGACCAGGCCGGGGCAGATGGTATTGACGCGGATATGGTCGCTGCCCCACTCGCGGGCCAGCACCTTGCTCATGGCGATCATGGCTGATTTGCTGATACTGTAGAGGCCCAACCCATGTCCGGGCGTTATCCCCTCAATACTGCTGATGTTGATGACCGAGCCGCCTCCGCGCCCCTTCATGATGGGATAGGCCAGTTTGGCGAGTTCTAAAGGCCCTTTGACATTGACATCCATGATTTTGTCAAAAGCAGCAGTATCGGTATTGACCACCGGTCCAAATACGGGATTAGTAGCCGCATTATTGACGATGATGTCCACACCGCCAAAAGCTTTCTGCGTCTGTCCGATTAAAGCCTGGATCTGCTGCATATCGCCCATGTGGCAGGCTACTGCCAGGGCTTCCACATTCTCTTTTTTAAATTCAGCAATCACTTCGTCTACGGCATCCTGCTTACGGCTGGAGACCACTACTTTGGCGCCCTGCTGCCCCAGGGCCAGGGCAATGGCTTTTCCGATACCTTTGCTGGCGCCGGTGACGATGGCTACCTTGCCATCCAGTCTGAATCTGTCCTGTATATTCATATTTTTGGGTTGTGTTATTGTAAACTGAATTTATCAATCCTCAGGTCAAGCATTGACTTCCAACATACGCATTCTGCTCTATCCTTCATAGAGAAATCAGGAAAAACCAGCAGCCAAAAAGAAGCCCCTCACCGAAAATCAGTGAGGGGCTACTATCGCTATTATGGAAACTAAAATCTTTATCAGGCAGCTTTGCGGGCCGGACTGATCTTCATTTCTTTCTGACGCACCAGGTTGATCACCCCAAATTTATCAAGCATGCGGATCACCACATAGGTGGGGTCAATCTCATGCCAGCGGAAACCGCCGAAATTGGCACGTGAGCCATGCTTATGGTGGTTATTGTGGTAGCTTTCTCCCATCATCAGGAAGTCAACCGGCAGGAAGTTCTTGGAAGTATCGCTTACCTCAAAATTGACATAACCGTATTTGTGGGCAAACCAGTTGATGATGGCACCGTGGATAGGCGACAGCAGGTACTGCATTGGCAGGAACAGCCACAGCCACCACACATCGGCAAATTGTATGTAAACCAGGGTATAAAGCGTACCCCAGAACAGGCGGGAATACCAGGAGCGGGCAAATTTGTCGAAGGCATCCCAGCGGGGCACGCCTTTGGTAAACTTTTCTTCTACCTTAAAGCTACCGTCGGTGATACCGGAGTAAATGGTCTTGGTCTTCCACATCATCTTCCAGATGGTTTCATCGTAGGTGGGAGAATGAGGGTCGTCCGGCGTGTCGGCATAAGCGTGGTGCAGGCGGTGCATTACACCATAGCCGTAGGGGCTGAGATAATTGGAACCCTGGAAAATCCAGGTCAGCACGAAGAACACCTTTTCGGTGGACTTGGACATGGTAAAGGCTTTGTGCGCTGCATAACGATGCAGAAAGAAGGTCTGAAAGAAGAGCGACAGATACCAGTGTGCTACGAAGAATGCGAGAATAACGTACATACGCGGTGGTTAATAAAATTGGTTGAGATTACACCTGTCCCTTTAAGGGATCATTCTACTTTAGTAGACAAGTGAGAAAATGAGATGTGACAAAAGGGGAGAAAATATTTTTATTTTTTTTGCTGGGTGAATTTATTCACCTCCAGGCTGACCTGGCTGACGAATTCAGACAGTTGGCCAAAGTTACAGGCTTTCTTGAAGCTTTCTACGAGTTGGAGGGGCTGGGCTTCGGTGTTTTTTGCTTTTTTGTTATCCTGCTGCAGCTTTTCTTTGGCACGTACAAACAGCTGCCGGCAGTTTTCTTTTTTCTTACCAAATATCTCCTGCAGATCTTCATATTCAAAGTCAAAAACTTCGCGCAGGAGGTAGATACCTTTTTCTACCGGTTCCAGTTTTTTGTGGACAACTGCGAGTGCTTCAGCGAGTTCGTTTTCCAGGTCAAAGCGGGGCAACTCAAAATCGCGGTACTTTTCCATCAGATCGCTGTTCTTCAGATTGCTGAAATACTCACTTTTCTTTTTTCGGAAAGAATTGAGGTGGTTAATACAATTATTGGTAACCGTACGCACCAGGTAAGCCCGTGTATTATCAATCTTTTCCTGGTCAATCGTCAGCCATTTGACAAAGGTATCCTGAACGATGTCTTCGGCATCCTGCAGGGAACCCACCATGCGCAGCGCAATGGCATACAGCAGGGGTTGGTAAAGCGATATGGTTTGAGCCTGACTCACAATATTTGTCTAACACTGTAAATTTAGTGCCAGTTTGTTAAGAAGCCAGAAAAATATGAAAGAATCTTCAAGTTTTCCATTTATGGCTTCTCTTGGGTCTTTCAGGCCTCTCTGATCCAGCCGGAAAAGCCTTTTGCCGACTGTATATATTTTGCAGAATCAAAAACAGCCAGCACTTTGACCGGTCCATGCAGCCAGCTTTCATCCACGGCTTTTCCCGCATAGTCTTCTGCGAAAAGTACCTTATCATCCTGTCTGATATCCAGTTCTTCCAATGGCTCAAGAAGTGGTTCTACCAGGCTTTGGTGTATATAGGCTTTCTGCTGATCGGGAAGGGCTATACGAAACCACTTACCACTCTTACCCTCTATTTTCAGCCAGGTATGCCGGGGGTAATTTCCGACAATCTCCGACTGCAGGTTGGGAGCATGGCGAATATTGGCAAGGGAAGCACTGGTTCTGGCCAGCACACCGATTTCAGCAGGATCAGCCGCCAGTAAAGGCTCTGTTTCTGGCAGTGCATGTACAAAGGGGAAAGGGTCAACGGCACCGCTGCCAAATCTGTAAATACTAAAATGCAGGTGAGGAGGTGTGGTACGGGCATTGCCGGTATTGCCGACAAAGCCAAGTGTATCCCCTACCTGCACCCGCTGACCAGGCGCTACCGTCTGACTGTCCAGGTGGGCATAGTATAGGTTAAAGCGCTTCTTCGGGCTGCTCAGCCACACCATTTTGCCCCCTCTGCCGCTGCTGGTCCTCCTGCTTACCATACCATCGGCCACGGCCAGCACCGGCGTACCTTTCGGTGCGAAGATATCAATACCCCGGTGGCTTCGGCTGCCGCCATCACGCGGGGCACCAAAAAAGCTCTGCACCGCCCGGCTATCCTTACCGCTTACCGGAAAGTCAAGGCTGGGCTGGAACCCCACCTCCAGCGTATAGGCACCACCTCTCAGCAGTTCGGGCTGTATACGCAGCAAATGCCAGCCCTGGCTTTCCACCTCATAGCGCAGTTGTGGCAGGCTGTCGGCATGATGAAGGCTGTGCAGGCTGCTGTCAGCATGGGCCTCAAAAATATTGATGAAAATCTGTGCTTCGGGCTGGCTTAACGCCTTCAGCTTTACATATACCTGCTGCCCCTCCTGCACCCGATAGCGCAGGCTGAGGGCCTGAGGAGCTTCAGGAGAGAAGTAAGTGGTTTCCTGATAAGGCAGGGTTACCAACAGAGAGTCCTGCAGGCTTTGCTGCCCTGCTTCAATCCAGTCCCGGCCCAGCGCAGTCTGGTCCAGTTCATGCTTCTCCAGCCGCTGCAGGTATTTTTCGTAGGGGGAAGCCTGCTCAAAAAGGCGGTCCAGCCGTGTATTGCGGCTGCAGGAAGCTATGCTTAGCAAAGCCAGGATATATATCGTCAGTTTCGTCAAATGCATGGGTCTAAGAATGATGATCACACCAGCCTTAACACCAATGATCTCAATATTATTCCCTGACTTACAGTTGCTTACACCTTTTATGCTTCCAGGACGAAATAAACGTGGGAGGACTGGTTGAAATTACCGGGAACGAAGCCGGCGATCTTTACCTCCAGGAGCTTAAACCCATTTTTCTCAAAAAGATCCCTCCAGCTATTAATACTGCGGAACCCACAGGGAAAAGCCATTTCCGGAACACCCACCGCCAGGGCATTGGCCAGAAAATCAACCAGGATGATGCTATCCCTCTGGGTAGCAGGGCTCTGGGCCAGAAAGTCAGCCAGGACGGGCTGCTGCGGCAGCAGGCGGCTGATTTGTTGTTGGTAATGATCATGCTGACTGATCTGCTCGCTGGGCAGTATGACATCTTCTTCAATGACCAGCCTGCCTCCCGGATTGAGCGACTTCTTTAGATTCTGCAGAAAAACACCCTGTTCTGCATCAGTATTACCTACATGGTGCAACACTGCCAGGCAGGTCATGGTATCATACTTTATGGCGCTGTGGGCGTCAGGCTGACTGAAGTCCAGCAGCTGGAAGCCAATTTCTTCTTTTACCGCTTCGGTACGCCAGTCCATCACATCTATACCGTGAAGCTCCTGAAATTCCGGATGCTGCTGCTTGAGAAAGGCCACAAAATCACCGCCTCCGCAGCCAACATCAGCATAGCGCCTGCCGTACAGGTAAGCCTTTATTTTTTGGTAGCGGCTCTGTAGTTTTCGTGCGTGCTTATAATGGTAGTAAGCTTCCAGAAATTCATCAAACCAGATGGCATCCCGCTGGGGTCGGCTGCGCGATAGTTGTGCAAAGAGCGGGAACAGTTGCTCAGGCTGATGCTCAATTTCTTCAATACGCCTGAAAGCCACATGTACCAGCTGATCACATTGGTGCTGAATATGGTGCTGATCCAGCGTTTCTCTTTGCGGATGATGCTCCAGAATCGCCAGGGCATAGTTGCGTCTCATGATATCGGCAACAAACTGACGCGCTTCCTGATTGGCAAATGACTGGAAAAAAGTGCGGGTTTCTTTGGGTCTACTAGTGTCCATGGATTAACTATTTAGCAGCAAAAGAAGCATTTTATTGGGCTTTGGCACCATGCTTGGTGACGATACTGGCGGTAATGCTGATCAATGCTTAACTTTAGCAGCAGGAACAAGTTAGCATTTTGTTAGTAGAAATAAATATGAGGGTTTATCCTTACGGGTCAGACGCCCATAAATCCGGCAAGGGCAGCAGCACGCTCTTGTAACTGGCAAACGAAAGTTCAAATACTATTTTTTATGAATCTTATACTTTTTGATCATCCGGTACTCAGAAATAACCTGAAGCCTTTCACCTTTACCCGTCCGGTAGCGGGTATTCGCTGCGGCATCTATACGCTGGGCGAGAAGTGGCACAACCACCTGGCTTCCTTGACTGATATCAGTCAGACTTCTTACCTGACAGAAAGATACCTGAGCGAGAAATACCCACTGATCATTGAGGAAGACAACCTGCTGGTCAATGCGTCCTACTGTGCGAATAGCCCACTGGCGGAGGAAGTCTCTGCCCTTCAGAAGGAGCAGATGCTGGTGCAGGATGGACAGTTGATCGCGGCGCGAATAAGTGGCAACAGCCTGCTGAGGATGGCCGAAGAAGAGCAGTACGAGGTGGTCTACCGGCAGTTGGAGCAGGCCGTAACAGGTTTTGAAAAAAAGGAGCACCAGCACACATCCATCCTGCTTGCCCATGTTTGGGATATTTTTCTGCAAAACGGGGATCAGATAACAGCAGACTTCGAGTATGTACGTCAGGGCAGAAGTTCGCAGGAAATCCACGACCCTCACACGATTGTTTACGGCGATAAGCATCAGATTTTTATAGAGGAAGGCGTCAGCATCAGGGCATCTATCCTCAACGCAGAAAATGGCCCTGTTTATATCGGAAAAAACGCTACTGTACATGAAAATGCGCTGATCAAAGGCCCGTTCGCACTGCTGGAGGGTTCACATGTCAACGCTGGCAGCAAGATCAGGGAGGCCACCACCATTGGTCCATTTTCCAAGCTGGGAGGCGAAGTAAAAAATGTAGTAGTCTTCGGAAACAGCAACAAAGGCCATGAGGGCTTTCTGGGCAACGCGGTGATCGGCGAGTGGTGTAACTTTGGGGCAGACACCAATGCCTCCAATTTGAAAAACAATTACAAGCCCGTCAAAGTATGGAACTATGGGAAAAGAGCAATGGAAGATAGCGGAGAGCTCTTCTGCGGCCTCATAATGGGCGACCACAGCAAGTGTGGCATCAATACCATGTTCAATACCGGCACAGTAGTGGGCGTGAGTGCCAATATTTTTGGTTGCGGCTATCCTCCTACTTTTATACCCAGCTTTACCTGGGGAGGCATAGAGGAAAGCAGCATTTACCAGGTAGATAAGGCGCTTGAAGTAGCCCAAAATGTAATGCAGCGCAGAGGATTAAAACTTTCTGCCGCTGAGGAGTTTATATTAAGGCATATAGCGGAACAAAGACCGCAGGAACTGAAAGTGTAGGCTTAGACAGAATACCTACACAGGTAATATTTTTTAAGTATCTGTCAATTTTTTTATACGAGAACTTACCTAAGTTTCTGCCGCAGGTTAATTTCCTGGTTAATCATGAACATTCAAAAATTATTCATACTAAACACCACATAAGTACAAGTGAAATCATCACTTTTTGCACTGCTTTTGTAAGTTTAGTATTTCTTGTAATATCAAATGCGCTTTAAAATCTAAAAAATTATGTGTGGAATCGTCGCCTATTTAGGACATCGTCAGGCTCATCAGGTAGTTATCAAAGGACTTAAGCGACTGGAGTATCGCGGATATGACAGTGCGGGCATTGCCTTACTGAATGATGGTCTTGAAGTTTACAAGAAAAAAGGCAAGGTATCTGAACTGGAGAACTATCTCCACAATGAAGTCAGCCCTGAATTGCTTAATTGTAATATCGGCATGGGGCATACCCGCTGGGCTACACACGGTATTCCCAGTGACCACAATGCCCATCCCCATTATTCCGGTAACAAAAGAATGGCGATCATCCACAACGGTATTATAGAAAACTATGATGCACTTAAAAAGGAGCTGATCCAGAATGGCCACACCTTTGAAAGTGAAACCGATACCGAGGTGCTTATTCACTTTATCGAAGATGTAAAACAGCACAATGGCTTTACACTGGAAGAGGCGGTCCGGATAGCCCTCAAAAGAGTGGTGGGCGCCTACGCAATCGTGGTGATGTCCAAAGATGAACCTGGCACCCTGATCGCGGCGCGTAAGGGAAGCCCGCTGGTACTGGGGCTGGGCAAAGATGAGTTTTTCTTTGCCTCCGATGCCACACCCATTATTGAGTATGCCAATGAGGTAGTATACCTGAATGATAACGAAGTTTGTGTGGTACAAAACGGGCAATTCCATATCAAAGACCTGAATGATGTTCCCTCTGATCCCTACATACAGAAAATTGACCTGGAACTGGAAGCTATTGAAAAAGGTGGTTATGATCACTTTATGCTGAAAGAGATTCACGAGCAGCCAAAGTCCATCAGCGATTGTATGCGTGGACGTCTTAACGCTGATACCGGCACCCTGATGCTGGGTGGCATACGGGATTATATTGATGAGATGGTAAATGCCAACCGTATTGTCATCATTGCCTGTGGCACTTCCTGGCATGCGGGGCTCGTTGCAGAGTATATTTTTGAAGACCTTTGCCGTATTCCGGTAGAAGTGGAATATGCCTCAGAGTTTCGTTATAGAAACCCTGTTATCAATCCCGGGGATGTGGTCATTGCCATCTCCCAGTCGGGTGAAACTGCCGACACCCTGGCCGCAGTAGAACTGGCCAAAAGCAAGGGCGCCACTGTACTGGGCGTATGTAATGTGGTGGGTTCATCTATCGCAAGAGCTTCGCATGCCGGTATCTACACCCATGCAGGTCCGGAAATCGGCGTAGCCAGCACCAAAGCATTTACCGCACAGTTGACAGTACTGACCATGTTTGCCCTGCAGATCGGCAAGAGCAAGGGAAGCCTTTCAGAAAAAGACTATAGCCACCTGCTGCAGGAGATGAGTCTGATACCGGCCAAGGTAGAAAAGGCTCTTAAACTCAACGATCACGTCAGCTACATTTCGCATATTTACAAAGACGCCACCAACGCAATTTACCTGGGTAGAGGCTATAATTTCCCGGTAGCACTGGAAGGGGCGCTCAAACTGAAAGAGATTTCGTACATCCACGCGGAAGGCTATCCGGCAGCGGAGATGAAACATGGCCCTATTGCCCTGATAGATGAAGAGATGCCGGTAGTATTTATTGCTACGCAGGACAGTTCTTATGAGAAGATTGTATCCAACATACAGGAGGTAAAGGCGAGAAAGGGACAGGTAATCGCGATTGTCACTGAAGGAGATCAGCAGATAGCTGAGATGGCTGACCACGTGCTGGAGGTACCAGAAAGCAGTCAGTTACTGATGCCACTAATTTCTGTGATTCCGCTACAACTCCTATCCTATCATATAGCGCTGATGCGTGGTTGCAATGTGGACCAGCCCAGAAACCTGGCAAAGAGCGTCACGGTAGAATAGTTGTAGAGAAGGAATAAAGTTTGTGTCAACAAATAATTAAGTTTGTCAAATCGATAATTAAGTTTGTCACGTTCAGATAATTAAGTTTGTCATATTTAATGGGTTATGACTATTTTAATAAATAATTAGTTTTATTTTATATTTAAAAAATTGTACTTTATCTATAAAATAACTATTTCAATTTAGCCTGGTACTTTCCAGGCTTATTTTTTGCGCAACTAGCCTTAAATTGTTTTCTATTGTAGTGAAGGAATAAAGTTTGTCCAGACCTAAATTATGTCACCTTACAAAAAAGTTTGTCAAGCGCTGATCAACATCAATAATCAAATTCAGATATAGCCATTTTTTCTGTCAATTAATCTGAGAAAAGGTCTCTAAAGGAGACCTTTTTTGTATTTTAATTTCACCTCTCTCCTAACGCGATGGACTAATGAGATATATACCCTACTACTTTCCCACTCCCAGGCCTGATGAGCTTTTGTACAGTTTAATTTCAAGGTTTAAAAGTCATAACTCTTTTAGCACTATTCAAACTAAGGAATATTTGTTTGAGAATCCTCGTGCTTATTTATCTTTAGATATTCAAACTCGGGTACATGACTTTGTACATCAAGAAAGCCATGTATTTCCCTACAGCGCTGGCGAAATTATCTCTAAATTTTCCTTATGGCCATTTTACTCAAATTTTGTTGATAAAAATAAGCACTCTGATTTTCAATAATCGCTTAAGATAAGTATACCTGGTAGTGGTTCGAGACGCATACAACTAACCTCCCCTTTAAGCCCGAAAACAGCACTAAAATTTTGCCCGCTTTGTGTTAAAGAGGATAAGCATTTTTTTGGAGAAGTGTACTGGCATAGGACTCATCAAATTCCGCACATATTAATCTGTACAAAGCACAATTGCCTTTTGCAAGTTGATATGAGATTTCATCTAGCGAAAAGAACTACGAACATATCAAATGAGTTACCGGAAGATGCTGAAGTTAATATTAATACAAATCCCCTAATACTAAATATTTCTAGAAGATTCTCTCCTTAAGAGTGACTGCGGCGGCAGCTTTCAACCCAACAGCGAATGAAGTAATTGATAATGCTTTGTGCATCTAAAGCTAGGCCTGTGCATAATAAAGCTGTGTGTGACATTGCCTGGTTAGTATCCCTGAGTAATACCCAACGCAAAGGCACTAACGGATCATTGCTTTTGTAGCACAAACCGGTTCCTGTTGCTACTTGCAGCACTCTGTTTCTTTGTCCATACCGAGGTGACCCAAACGTGCTTGACCTAACTAATAGGTTTCAATAACATCATACACCTCCAAAGTAGGCCGCAGTGAGGTCCCCGTTACATTTGACCAAGTAGCATTGACTTGACCGGATCTGTCCCAGACGGCTGCATCTCTATAGATTCCACGGGCATTTACTTTTTTGCCCCATCTTCTCTGTAACGCCTCATCCAAGCCAAATACAAGGGGCCAGTGCCTGGTTTGAATAGATCTATTAAAAGGCTAAAGTCGAGCTTAAGAATATTAAACGACTCACAGGGATATAATATACTTTTATTCCTTTAAAAATGTCGGGTAAGAGTATAGTGTTACCATCCCACTCTAACCCGACTTATTCCCCACGAGAAACTCTAGTGGTTACAGTGTATACCCAGTGTTTTGGTCAATAGCATCCGGGTTGACGTCTATCTGGCTCTGAGGTACCGGAAATATCAACTGGTATTCTTCTACCTCAAAACCTTTGGAAGTCATGACAGGTATAGCCCTGTTTGTCCTAACTAAATCAAACCAGCGATGGCCCTCAAAGGCTAGCTCAACGCGCCGTTCCTGCTCTACAGCCAGGCGAAATTCTTCTTGGTTATCTACACTCAGTGAAGGCTCAGCATTGTTTGTGGTTTTATCATCTAGTCCAGCTCTGTTTCTTACCATGTTAAGGTAATCAAATGCATCTCCTTCAGGGTCAAAACCAGCTTCATTCAATGTTTCAGCATACATCAGCAACACATCCGCATAACGAAATACAGGAAAGTTATTGTCTGCATCAAATGGTTGGAATGGTACTCCTCCTTCAAACTTTGCAGTGTATCTATTAGCAGTAAACTCATCATTCAAGGTAAATCCGGGTTGTACAGAAATTCCTTTTCGTATATCACCTTCTTCAAAAGCATTTTCCATATCCTCAGTAGGAGGATTGTTTCCACCCCCGCTACCAACTTCTACCACGGCTTGTCCCGAAAATTCAGGTGCATAGCTATTCTGAAAGGGGCTGCCTACGTCTGCACCAATACCTTTATACTGCACTTCAAAAATTGATTCACGATGATTTGCCAGTCCCGGATCAAAGACATCATCATAGTTCTCCAGAAGTCCATACTCGCCAAGATTAATTACTCCCTGTAGTTCATTACGAGCACTGGCAAAGTCATTCAATTTCATGTATACCTTGGCCAGCAAAGTCATAGCAGCTCCCTGGGTAGCGCGTCCTACATCTTTATCGTCTGTATATGCCACTGGAAGGGCTTCTTTGGCATCTTCCAGATCACTGATGATTTGATTGTATATTTCAGTCTCTGCTACTCTGTTATGGGTGTATCCTTCTTCTACTGCAGTTACCTCACTTGTGACCAAGGGTACCTCTCCATATATTCTGACCAGATGAAAATACATCAGTGCCCGCAAAAATTTAACTTCCCCTATGTAGCGTTCTTTCAAATTTTCAGCCATCTCTACATTTTCAATCCTGTCTAAAACCACATTACACCTGGCAATACCTCTGTAGAGATTTTCCCACATGGCATCTATAACCGGGTTGGTAGAACTGATATAAAATCTATCAAACTCATCTTGTGTAGTTACAGAACCGGACAAAGGAATAGTAGCATTGTCAGAACGTACTTCAGTAAAGAGATACATGTCATTATAAACAGGGTGCAATGAAGCATAGGCTGCATTTACTGCATTCTGCATATCCTCGCTATTGCGATAAAAATTATTGACATTCAAATCAGAAACGGGAGCTAAATCCAGAAAATCATCCTGACAGGCAGTCAACATTCCAAAACTGAGGAGCGCTATGATTATTATTTTTTTCATGTCTCGGTAATTTAAATTTTTTGAGATTTTAGAAGTTGAAGTTCAAACCTAACGTATAGGTTCTTGCCAGAGGATACCCACCATAGTCAGTTCCTGGAGAGAGTGCGGCGCCACCCTGAAGGTTTACTTCGGGATTATACCCTTTGTAATCTGTAAAAGTGAAAGCATTTTGCACCCCAAGGTAAGCTCTGGCCGACTGGATGAAAGTGTTGGTAAAAATATCATTGGAGAAATTGTAACCCAACGTGATGTTACGGACTCTCACAAAGGAACCATCTTCAACCCAGCGAGTAGAAACGTTATTATTATTTCCGGTTGTTCTGGAATTAGCACGGGGAATAATGCCATTTCCTGGTTCCTGCGGGGATCTCCACCTTTCCAAAACCTCTACCCTCTGATTTTGATTACCCTCAAGATTAGAAATAAAACGGGAAGATAAATTAAGGATCTCGTTACCCTGTACTCCCTGTATAATCACATTGAGATCAAAACCTTTGTAGGAAAAGGTATTTGTCATGCCCCAGTAAAAATCCGGGAGATTATTTCCGATGATCGTCCGATCATTCGGTGTGATCTGACCATCTCCATCAACGTCTTTGTACTTAACATCCCCAGGTTGTGAATTTGGAAAGGACGGGCTGTTATCCAAATCTTGCTGATCTACATATACACCTTCCTGTATGTACCCAAAGAAGTTACCCATAGGTTCTCCAATTACTGTGATATGGGTGTTGCCAATTCCAGACCCGCTACGAATAGGATCGCCCTCTGGCCCGAGCGCCAGTACTTCATTGCGTATGAAGGAAATATTGGCATTGGTAGTCCACTTGAAACTTCCAGTAAAATTTCTAGATGTTAAGGCAAACTCCCATCCCTTGTTTTCAACTTTTCCGATATTTTGCAAGGCAGTGTTAAAACCAGTAGTTGTTGGTACCGGAACATTCAAGAGTAGGTCTGAAGTATTACTCAAAAAATAATCAGCTACAAAAAACAACTTATCTTCAAAAAGACCTAACTCCAATCCAATATCTAATTGTCTGGTAGTTTCCCAACCCAGTTCGGGATTAGAGAAAGTATTCGGGGCTAAGCCATTAGCAAGTGTACCTGTACCACTTCCAAACACATAATTATTGCTGGTAAGCAGCCCAATTGCTCCATAGTTATCGATAAAGTTATTACCTGTTACCCCGTAGCTAGTCCGTATTTTAAGGTCACTGACTGGCTCAATATCCTGCATAAAGATTTCTTCAGAAAGACGCCAACCCAAGGATGCTGAAGGGAAAACACCCCAGCGATTTTCTTCTCCAAATCGGGATGAACCATCAGCTCTAATTGTACCAGTCACTAGATATTTATCTTTGAAAGCATAATTAACTCTTCCCAGGTATGAGAGTAACGACCATTCCTCAATACGGGAAGAACCAGATGTTACTTGCCCGGCATTGAGTGTGGGTACAATGTCATTCGGAAAGTTAGTGGCCTCCATAGAAGCAACTTCCCACATCTCTTTTTGAATGGTCACACCCAGTAAAGCATTAATATTATGATTTTCATCAATCAGGCGATTATAGTTTAGGGTATTTTCATTGATCCAATTAACTTCCTGGGTAGTATTGAATGTAGCTACAGAAGGATTTCCACGGCGATCTATGATTGTAGGGCTATAAGTATTGGTCTTATAAGTATTCACATCACTACCTACAGAAGTCCTGAAAATTAGCCCATCTAAGATTTCATATTCACCGAAAATATTACCCAACAACCTCAAGTGCCGAAGCTCACCTTCGAATTCGTTTACGATACCATACGGGCTGGAGATGGTGGGCATTCCATAGCCAAAGTCTATCTGTGAACCATATCCACCGTCAGCTGTTCTTAGCGGGAATATAGGCATGATAGACAATGCAGCGTTGATGGCGCCATTGCTTGCCCAGTGGCCTTCAGCACTGGCCAAATCCCTAATAGAATAAGTAGGCGTTAGGTGTAGCCCTATTTTCACTTTTTCAGATATATCTACATCCACGTTAGCTCTTGCCGAGAATCTTTCAAATCCTGAGTTTTTAACAACCCCTTCCTGGTCAAAATAGCCTCCTGATATGAAGTATCTAGCATTTTCGCTCCCGCCTGAAACAGAGAGCTGATAATTCTGTATAGGTGCTGTCGTAAATATAGCCTCCTGAAAGTCGGTGTTGGCTTCTAACAGATCGGTATTGAGAAACTGGGGTGGCACTTGCAACCTTTCACCTTCAGGCCTGACTTCATTAGGATCATTAGGACTACCACCACGATCTACCCAAGCATTATTAAAAGCTTCTCTGGAGAATTCGGCAAATTGATAAGCATCCAGCATATCTACAGTTTTGGTTACCTCCTGTATACCTACATAAGTGTTAAACTGAACCTGAGGCTTACCTACTTTTCCATTTTTGGTGGTAATCAGCACAACACCATTGGCACCCCGTGATCCATAAATAGCCGCTGCTGAAGCATCCTTTAGTACTTCTATGGACTCGATATCGCTAGGATTCAAAGAACTTAAAGGATTAATTGCCTGATCGGGGGCACCCCGAGAGGCAATTCCGGCATTATTAGAAATAGGATAGCCATCTATAACATACAGGGGCTCATTACCAGCAGTAATAGAACCAGTTCCTCTTACTCTGATATTGAGTCCGCCTCCAGGGGCGCCTGTTGTCTGCTGTACCTGCACGCCCGCCACTTGCGCTGATAATGCCTCGTTGAAACTGGAAACCGGAAGATCATCAATACTTTCAGCAGGAATAGAGGCTACAGAGCCGGTTACATCTCTTCTTTGTTGCGTACCATACCCTACCACTACTACCTCGGATAACGCCTGTACATCGGGCATAAGTGCTAGGTTGATAGTACTTCTTCCATTGATTTGTACTTCTTCGGTTGTATAGCCAATGGAAGAGTAAACCAACGTATTTATATCATCATTAACCCTCAGCATGTAATTTCCCGATACGTCTGTAACCGTGCCAGAAGTGGTCCCTTTGGCCAGCACATTTACTCCGGGTAGCGGCTCACCGTTTTCACCATCAGTTACTTGACCACTAATAGTCTGCTCCAGGACCTTGGACATCTTTAAAGAAACTGGCAGGTCGGGTATTGACAACTGTTTACTTCTTCTATATCTCTTCTTTTCAGATTTTGATTCTATTTTTTCTAGAGGTCCTTCTCCAAAATCCTTAGCTTTAATGATGTACAGGTCTTTGTTAATCTGTTTGTGCGTCAG
>CAZFFW010000069.1:0-24829 GCA_964518125.1 uncultured Porifericola sp. | reverse complement strand
GATACCCAAAAGATGAGGGATTCACCTGATTGGTTGCATGCCAGCAAAAAAAAATCCCGGCTCTGTAGCCGGGATGCTGATTACTTTTTCTTGCTTTTAGTACTTTTCGCTCGGGATTTACCCTTTTTCTCCGGGGCATTCTCGGCCAGTTCTAGGCATTCTTCCAGGGTGAGTTCTGCGGGTTCTTTATCCTTGGGAATTTTTACATTTTTCTTTCCCACTTTGATATAAGGGCCATAACGACCTTTTAGTACCTGCACATCCTCATTTTCGTCAAAAACCTTGATATACTTTTCTGCTTCTGCCTTCTGCTTTGCTTTTATCAGTTCAATGGCCCGGTCAATATCTACGGAAAGAGGATCATCTTCTTTGGGTAGAGAAGTAAACATATTCTTGTGGCGTAAGTAGGGGCCAAATCTTCCGATATTGGCAATCACAGTTTCGCCTTCAAACTCTCCGACTTCCCGGGGAAGTTTGAAAAGCTCCATGGCCTCTTCCAGGGTAATGGTTTCTATAAACTGTCCTTTGCGCAGACTGGCGTACTTTGGTTTTTCTTCGCCGTCAGTTTCTCCCAACTGTACCATCGGGCCAAATTTACCCAGGCGGGCAATGACCGGAAGCCCGGTTTTAGGATCTTCACCCAGCTGCTTATCGCTCTTTACCTGTGAACGGTCAATCTGCTCAGAACTTTCTACCTTGGGATGGAAGCGTTTATAAAATTCATCCAACATTTGCTCCCATTCCTTCTTGCCCTGGGCAATCTCGTCAAACTCTTTTTCTACTCGGGCGGTGAATGAATAATCAATGATATTTTCAAAATACTCCGTCAGAAAATCATTCACCACCATCGCCACATCGGTAGGGAATAGTTTTTTCTTCTCGGTGCCGGTGATTTCCGTCAGGGTCTGATGGTCGATTTTGTTGTCCTTACGGGTGAGGGTAAGTTCTCTGTACTTCCTTTCGGTACCCATACGGTCTTCTTTGAGAATATAACCTCGCTTCTGGATAGTGGATATGGTTGGTGCATAGGTAGAAGGACGGCCAATGCCCATCTCTTCCAGTTTTTTCACCAGGCTGGCTTCAGTATAGCGCGGAGGATTACGGGTAAAGCCTTCTTTGGCCTTCATATAATCAAGCGTCAACTGCTGACCCTCTTTAAGCGGGGGCAACATACCTTTTCGGTCCTCATCACTTTCCTCATCATCACTGGATTCTATATACACCTTGAGAAATCCATCAAACTTAATTACTTCTCCGGTAGCCGTAAAATAGTTGGGAAACTGCTCGGGGGACTTAGTGCTTGTCTCCAGCAAAGATGGGTCTTTGAAATCAATGCTGATATTGACAATGGTTCTCTCAATCTGAGCATCTGCCATCTGCGAGGCAATCGTTCTTTTCCAGATCAGTTCATACAGGCGCTGTTCATTACGCTCATTTCCGGCTTCTCTGGCAGAAAAATTAGTAGGACGGATAGCTTCGTGTGCTTCCTGCGCGCCTTCAGACTTGGTTTTGTAAGTTCTTTTCTGAAGATATTCACCGCCAAAGCTTGATGTGATCTCATTTGCCGCCCCTTCTACCGCTTCTTCCGATAGGTTGGTAGAATCGGTACGCATATAACTGATCTTACCGGCTTCGTAAAGTCGCTGTGCCAGGGTCATGGTTTGTGCTACCGAAAATCCCAGCTTACGGGAAGCTTCCTGCTGTAGGGTAGAGGTAGTAAACGGTGCTGCCGGAGATTTTTTGACAGGTTTCTTTTCCAGGCTTTTGATTCGGTATTCCGCCTGCCGGCAGGCCTCGAGGAAGCTCTGGGCTTCTTCCTCAGTATTAAACTTACGAGGCAATTCAGCTTTTAGGACACTGGTTTCATCCACAAAGAATTCAGCCGTTATCTTGAAAGAGGACTTAGCTTCAAAATCAGTAATCTCTCTTTCTCTTTCTACCACCAGCCTCACGGCTACTGACTGTACTCTACCGGCCGAAAGCCCTCTTTTGATTTTTTTCCAGAGAACAGGGGAGAGCTCATATCCGACCAGTCGGTCCAGGATACGGCGGGCCTGCTGGGCGTTCACCAGGTCCAGGTCAATTCCACGCGGAGACTGTATGGCCTTAAGGATCGCAGTCTTGGTGATCTCCCGAAATACAATGCGTCGGGTCTTATTATCATCCAGCTTGAGCTCTTCCTTAAGGTGCCAGGAGATCGCCTCACCCTCACGGTCATCATCACTTGCCAGGTAAATAAGGTCTGAATCCTTGACCAGTTTTTTGAGGTTTGAGATTATTTCCTTTTTATCGGGAGTCACCTGATAGGTAGGCCTGAATTTATTGGCGATATCTATGGCTTTATCTCCTTTGGGCAGGTCCCGGATATGTCCGTAGCTGGATGCTACTATATAATCCTTTCCCAGGTATCCTTCTATGGTTTTGGCTTTCGCCGGTGATTCTACTATAACTAGGTTCTTAGGCATTTTGGGCTTTATTTGGCATCAATGATTAGATAGGTACGTATAAATGTACCGGGGTGATATTTAGTTAAACTACATTTTCGCTATTTTGAATCCAAGTAGTTGTAATATTCGCTTCAAATAAAAAGAATTGTTTTTCATTAACTTATCGTCAATAAAATGGTTAAAAATTTGATTTTAGTGCGCCATGCAGAGGCAAGTGAACCGGCTGGCGGGGTCAAAGATATAGAAAGAGAGCTTACTGCCAAAGGTTATCGTGACGCTCCCCGTATCGGACGTTACTTATTTGAGCAGGGTATCCATCCTGATATGATTACATCCAGTATCGCCCGCAGAGCACAAACCACGGCTGAACTTATGGCTGAGCAGCTGAAATATGAGCTGCATAAAATTGACCATAATGAAGAGTTATATAATGCCTCGGTACGTACGCTGCTTACGCATGTAAATGAAGCAGACGACAGCTGGAATACTCTTTTAGTGGTTGGTCATAATCCGGCTATTTCATACCTGGCGGAGTATCTTAGCGGTGAGGAGGTCGGTAGCATGGCTCCTGCCGGATTCGCACATATTCAGTTTTCAGTACAAAGTTGGGAGGTAGTTTCCAAAGATCTGGGACAATTAATGGCTTATCATACACCTGAAAACATCATTTTTTAAATTTAAGCATGATTATCAAAATTCTAGTGAACGCCCTGGCAGTATTCATTGCAGCATACCTGCTGAGTGGGGTTGAGATCAAAAACTTCTGGAGTGCAGTGCTTACTGCCATACTACTGGCTATCGTCAATGCGCTGATACGGCCTCTTCTGATCATACTTACCATTCCAATTTCCATTCTTACGCTTGGTCTTTTTATACTGGTCATTGATGCTTTACTATTGATGCTGATAGATGCCCTGCTCCCCGGTCTGAAAATCAAAAACTTCTGGTGGGCACTGGTATTCAGTATTTTATTGTCTGTCATTAATAGCATTTTATCCTGGGTAGTTCTGTGAGTGAGGAAAAAGAAAAGCTGCGTTTCTTCTTTAAGCACCTGGCAAGAGGGCTGTTGTGGCTGGGTGTATTAGTAGGGGGATTTATTTTCTTTAAAAACAATGTGAATCCCGACTATCTTGAATGGCTGAGGCCTGTTTACGAGCGACCGCTGGTCGTTTATAGCATCTACTCCGCTTCTGAACTGCTCTTTGGTATCATTCCACCCGAGATTTTTATGATGTGGGCTTTACGGGATAATAATCTCATGAACTATATAGAGACTATCATCCTGTTGTCAGTAATTTCATATATCGCAGGAGTCATTGGATTTCTCATTGGCAGATACCTGGAAAACACCCGTTTCTTCAAAATCTTCAAGAAAAGAGTCTTTGGTAAATATGAAAAATACCTGTATCGCTTTGGCGCGTTTATCATTATCGTGGCATCGGTCACCCCTTTGCCTTTTTCGGGGGTAAGTATGCTGATTGGGAGCGTAGACTTTCCGCCTCGTAAGTACCTCTTGTTTGCGCTCACGCGTTTTCTGAGGTTTGCTGCCTACTCCATTATCATATGGGAAGCAAATATGCTTTAGTGCTAAACTTTATGGTATTTTGCGTAGTTAATAGTCAATTGTCTCGCAAAAAGGGAAAATTCTGCCTGAATGTTTGGAAGAGTGCCGCTTACCGAGACCTCATTAGTTGCTATTATTTCAGTTTATGATATCCTAATTGACGGTCGGTATATGATGTACCAACAATAGTTCATATATATTTATGTAAGTTAGGTGTAGAGGAAAAACATTTAATTACTATATTTAAATAATCTGCATAAAATTCTACATCAGTAAAACTATGAAAGCTACCTTTTCAATTGCTATTCTTGCGCTCCTGTTTATGGCCAGCTGTATGGGATATAAGGAATTTCCCGTCGAATCTGACTACAGTTATGAAGGCGATTTCAGAAGATACAAATCATTTAATTTTCTAGATACGCGCAGTTCAGGTCCCGATTCCAGTATTCAAAATGGAATCATTGAAGACGCTGTCCGTGCAAGAATGGAACTTCAGGGTTATGAGTATACCGACCAGGATCCTCGTCTTCTGGTTTCTTACAAAATATTTTATGATAGCCTTTTCTTTACCGGTTATGAGCAGCCCGACCTGGAGATGTTCATAGAGTATGAGGAGTCCATTGACCAGGAGATGGACCCGGTAAAGTATAATCTGCGACAAGGTACTTTGCTGGTACTCATCTATGACCGTGAGCGTAAAAAATCCATATGGCAGGGCTATGCCTCAGGCGTTTTTGGTAACCAGTATTTTAACGATAAACGTTATCTGCAGGGAGCCGTTCGCTCTATTTTTGACCAATATAAAGTCTTTGCAGAGGGTTTTGTGGTAGAAAAGAAAAGGCTCCGATAGTGTTTACTCTTGAAGCACCTGCATCACACGGTCTGGGTAATCTGAAATAATACCATCAATTTTTAGTGCCAAAACTTTGCGAATATCCTCTGGCTCATTGACAGTCCAGGGGATTATTTTCATGCCATTTTTCCTGGCGAACGCGACTGTTTTTTCACTTACCAGGCGGTAATGAGGACTGTAAATCTCCGGCGTAAATCCCAGTAGCTGGAGATTCTTTTTCGGACTTAGGCTATTGCCCACCAGCAGAGCCAGTTCCATCTCAGGGTAGGTTTTATGTGCATATTGCAGCGTGCGAACATCAAATGACTGAATGGTGGTTTTTCCGGCGATATTACCTTCTTTTATCACTGCCATCAGCAGGTCTACAAATTCATCCGGTGCCGGATGAAAAATATTATCCCCCTCTTCGGATGACTTGGTTTCAATATTGTAATTTACCGGCTTAAGTTGCTTTTCAGCAATATAGGCCTCTACTGCATTGATAACGTCGGATAGCAGGGGCTTACTAACCTTCATTTTCTCTTGTTCAGGAAAGGAAGGATGCGGTTTGCTACCGCAGTCGCATCGGCTTAGTTCCTCATAGGTCATCTGGTAAATGTTGTAGGACTTTTCCTGTTCTTCCGAAATTTCATTTCCCGCAGCATCATAACAAATGATGTGCGAAAGGAAAGGCTCATGAGACACCACTACTTTTCCATCCCGGGTGATGGAAGCATCCATTTCCAGGGTAGTTACCCCTATCTCCAATGCACGGATGAATGCTGGAATGGTGTTTTCGGGCATCAGCCCGCGACTCCCCCTATGACCTTGTACATCTACCATCTGCTGGGCGTTCAGCGTTGAGGAAAAAAATATGCCGCAAAGAGCGGCATAGGTGAAATTTAGTGTCTTATTCATGTCACTAGCGAATTTCAAAATTGGTGGAGCCAATAATATAATCGTCGGTATAAATCTCTACGATATGGCGCCCTTCAGCATAGTCGCTGCCTTTTTCGTAATTGAAAGTCAATTCCTGCTGCGAATTATCAAAAAGGATTTCCTGCTTTTGGGTAAAAAAGACTTCCCTTCCGTCTATCATAAATGTACCTGACCCGCGCGCTACATCAAAAATGACATTGCCCTGTGGGTCAATGATTCTGACCATGATATCCTTCACCTCAAGCGGCGCTACATCGTTCTTGGCAATGTTGAACGATAGCTGAAGCTGCTCAATCTGATTATTGCGGTAGCGATCCCGCTCCCGGGCACTGCCGCGGCTGTTCAGGCCCTGAAGCGTAATATTTTCTGCTTTTAGGCGAGAAGCTACTACTACTTTTTCCGAAAGTTGCTCATTGTTGTTTTTGACCTCATTGAGCGTTTTGGTGAGGACACGCTGATCCTGTTTCAACTCAGTATTTTCGGCATAAAGTGCTTCATTTAGTTCTTTGAGCTCAGCTATTTCTTCATCCTTTTTCAGGAGAAGTTCCCGGTATCCTTCTACTCTGTTCTGGATTTGATCGTACCTTCTCTGCGCAAGTCGCTGGCCATCCTGTAGCTGTTCCTTTTCCTGTTCAAGGGTTTCACGAATTAAACGCAGTTCCTCTACATCTTCGCCGAGTTTCTGCAGTTCCTCTATTTTCAGGTTAAGTTCATTACTGATTGACTCAAGTTTGTTGTAGGTTTCTTCCAATTCCTCCTGACTGCTCTGTAGTTCGGTTTCCATCTCCTGGTTGTTCTGGTAATAGAGGAAAAGTGTTACTACATTTACCAGGAACAATACACCAATCACAGTTATCAGAATGGTTCTCTTTTTCGCCTTTTGCTGCTCTGTCTGATTTGTTGACATGTATTAATCTATATTTTTGTTTATGAATTGTAAAAATAGAAAAATTTTTCTTTCAACCTTATGATGAGTGATTTTGACGAATCATACTGGTCTCAAAGATACCAGCAACAGCAGACGGGTTGGGACCTCGGACAGGTTTCTCCTCCGCTGAAAGCTTATGCTGATCAGTTACCGGATAAGGACATAGCAATTTTGATACCCGGTAGTGGCAATGGTTATGAGGCTGCATACCTATACAATGCAGGATTTAAAAAAGTTTATATACTGGATATTTCTGCGGTACCCCTGCATAAGTTTGCGGCCAATTTTCCGGATTTCCCTGATAATCAGCTCCTTCACCAGGATTTTTTTGGCTTTGAGGGAAGTTTTGATCTGATCCTTGAGCAGACTTTCTTCTGTGCGCTTCCGCCTTCCTTACGTACCCAATATGCTGATAAAGTCCTCAGTCTGCTCAGGCCGGGAGGCAAACTGGCAGGGGTTCTTTTTGATGATCCCCTATACGACGATCACCCGCCCTTCGGAGGTAATCGTGATGAATACTTGGGTTACTTTGCACCTCGTTTTATCATCAGAACCTTTGAGCGATGTTACAATTCCGTACCTCCCAGGGCAGGACGTGAACTGTTTATGATACTGGAAAAACCTAGTACATAAGGGCGTAGTGCTGCTTAATCGGCAATTCTCTGCTGAATACGATGCCCAATTCAAATAAGTCCAGGCTGAGGCTAATCTCAGGCTTGCTGCTGATCGTTTTCCAGGCCCTGTACATACCTTCTGACCAGTAGATGTCATCCAGTATCAGTACAGCATCGGTACTTGCTCTTTCCATGAGGAGGTTAAAGTACATCATTGTGGGTTCAAACCGGTGGTTGGCATCCAGGTAGGCAAAATCAACTCTATCCAGTTTTGTGCAAAGTTCCGGCAGGGTATCATCTATGTTTCCTTCTATGAGCGCTATGTTTTTAATTGGCCAGTTGTCGTACAGTTGAGCGGCCAGTTGGGCAGTCTCTTTGCAGCCTTCAAATGTGTACACCTGAGCCTGCGGATATGCGGCTGAGAGATAAAGCGTATTGATGCCGAGGCTGCTGCCCAGTTCAATGATAATCTCGGGCTGCAGGTCTTGTATGATCCGGTAAAGTAGCCTTGAATTTTTAGGTTTACTAATGCCATGCCTGGCAAGACTGCTGATTTTTCTTTTGCCGTCATTACTTACCCGCGAGGGGGCCCCGGGAGATGTTACCTTGATGTAATTTTCATCATGCAGATACTGCTGACGGCATGATTCAATGGTATCAAAAAGCTCATTTTCCTGATTGCCCTGTATAATCCGGGTATAAAAATCATACACAAAGGGTGGGTGCAGTGAATGTTGGTTTACTGCATTGAGCCAGTACCTCAGGTAGGCCTTTATCAAAAACAAGTGGTTCAATTAATTGACGCGATAGGGGGCAATCATGGTAAATTCAGGAATTGTAACCTGAAACTGCTTGCCATCAACCGAACGTTCCATCAGGTAGGTACCGTACATTTTGCCCATGCCCGATTTGAGATTGCAGCCGGAGACATACTGGTGGTTATCGCCTGGCTCCAGGATGGGTTGTTTGCCTACTACGCCCTCACCTTCCACTTCACGGACCGGATAGGCTGCATCGGCAATGAACCAGTGTCTTCTCAGTAACTTTACAGTATAATTACTGTTGTTTTCAATAGTAATGTGGTAAGTAAACACATAATGGTTTTGATCCGGACTGGAATAGTCCGGTTGATATTCCGTAATCACTGTGACCTTTACGCCTTCTGTTATTTCGGTTACCATTTTTTTGTTTACTTCCTTTATTTTACGCCTAAATATAATTAATAGTTTAAAATTACCCACAAAACACTATAATTCTTATATCCATGGATGTAAAAATAGCCCCTTCCTGGAAAGAGCGTTTGTCAGGCGAATTCAGCAGACCCTACTTCCTGAGCCTGGTAGAGTTTGTCAAGCAAGAGTATCAGCATCAGACAATTTATCCTCCCGGAAAAGAGATTTTTCGCGCATTTGACCTTACCGATTTTGATGAAGTAAGGGTTGTCATACTGGGGCAGGACCCTTACCATGGACCCAACCAGGCCAATGGTCTGGCTTTTTCGGTACGGGAAGGTATCCCTATGCCACCTTCTTTGGTGAATATTTTCAAAGAAGTTAAAAATGAATATGAAAAAGAAATTCCTCCTAACGGAAACCTGGAGCGTTGGGCAAAGCAAGGCGTACTACTGCTGAATGCCACCCTGACGGTAAGGGCCCGACAGGCCGGTTCACATCAGAAGAAGGGCTGGGAAGATTTTACCGATGCTGTGATCAGGCATATTTCCGATGAGAAAGAAGATATTGTATTCATGCTCTGGGGAGCCTATGCGCAGAAAAAGGGGGAGATCATTGATGAAAATAAGCACCTGGTACTCAAATCAACCCATCCTTCGCCCTTTTCGGCTGACAAGGGATTTTTTGGCAACGGACATTTCAGAAAAGCGAATGAATATCTGAAAGCAAAAGGGAAAAATGAAATTGAATGGTAACAAAATGTAAAAGGTCAGACTGATAAACCTGACCTTTTACCTTAAAAAAGGACAATCATCCTTATTCAATAATATTGAGTAATCTGCTCCAGCGAATTTTATCCAGCAGGCCGCCCTGAGGATCAATGGATAGCCAGATGAAAAAGGCCTTACCTACTATATGATCTTCCGGAACAAATCCCCAGAAGCGGGAATCTTCCGAGTTATGGCGGTTGTCGCCCATCATAAAATAATAATTCTGCTTGAAGGTATAGTCTGTAATCGCCTGACCGTCAATGAATAGCTGCCCCTCTTTGTTCTCCACATTCTCGTGACCTTCATAGTATTTGATCACGGTTTCGTATTTGGCAATACTTTCCTCATTGAGTTCAACTGTCATACCCTCAGCCGGAATTTCCAGCGGTCCGAAGAAATCTGCATTCCAGGGGAACAGGCTGGCATCCGGATAAATCCTGGGATTTACCTGGTCTTCGGTGTAGGCGGCGGAGTGTACGGCATCCACAAAGGGAAGCTTGGCAAATTCGTCGGCAATTTCAGGCGTTGCCAGCACAATGTACCCACCCTGGGTAAGGTTGTACTCCCAGGTTTCCAGTTTTTCGAAAACCCGGTCGTTGATGACCTCATCTGTCGCCACAAAGTATCGGAACTGAGCGCCTTCCGGGGCATCCAGTGGCTGACCGTTGATCACTACCTGACGGTCCTGTACTTCTATAACATCCCCCGGCAAGCCAACACACCTTTTGATGTAGTTGGTTTTCAGATCGGTGGGATGTTGAAACTCTACCGGATAATTAAAAACGACGACATCATTCCGATTTACATCAGAAAAACCCGGTAGCCGGTACTGCGGTAACTGTATCCAGTCCACATAAGAGGGGATATCTGTCCCCCAGATAGTCTGATGGGTAAGCGGCACCTGCAAGGGAGTTTTGGGGGTACGAGCACCATAATGCATCTTGCTTACAAAGAGAAAATCACCAACCAGCAATGATTTTTCCATGGATGGGGTAGGAATGGTAAATGCCTCAAGAAACAGCCAGCGAATAATCGTAGCTGCTACTACTGCAAACACCACTGCGTCTACCCACTCTCTGGTTTTGGACTTTTGCGGCTGATGACCTGCCGAAGCGGGTTGGTCATCGCTTTCCTCTTTTTTCTTTAAAAACGTAGCCATATTCTTTATTTCAGATCAGACTCAACAATATATTCTGTCAAACGTGAAGGAAGTGCAAATAATGCCTCCAAAGATAAATAATTAAAACTTAATGAAATCCTCCATACCGAGGATGCCTTTTTTATTTTTGAGCCACTCTGCTACCAGTACTGCCCCTAATGCAAACCCTTCCCGACCATGTGCCTCATGCCTGATCTCAATATCGTCAATACCTGAGGCATAGCGAATGGTATGTGTTCCGGGAACATTGCCTTCCCTGAGGGAAGTGATGGAGATGTTCTGTGCAGGATTATCATTTCTACGACCTTCCAGATACCAATCACTTTTATTGGGCAGATGCTTGAGCAGGCCTTCAGCCAGGGTAATGGCTGTGCCGCTGGGTGCATCTTTCTTTTGGGTATGGTGAATTTCTTCTATGGAAGGCGTATAATCGGGATAGTTTTTCATGATTCCGGCCAGAAACTCATTCAGCCGAAAGAATATATTGACTCCTATGCTGAAGTTGGAAGCATAAAAAAAAGTACCATTCTGCTCAATGCAATAATCTTCAATGGCTGACTTTTCTTTCAGCCAGCCCGTAGTACCGCATAGTACCGGAATGTTGTTTTTGAGGCAGAAGCGGATATTGGACGGTGCCGCATCAGGTTGCGTAAACTCAATGGCGACGTCTATGCTTGAAGTATTTAAGTCAGAAAGTGAGTCACGACTGTCTACATCTACCTTAGCCACAATATTGTGGCCCCTGTCTGTGGCGATTTTTTCTATCGTCTTACCCATCTTGCCGTATCCGAGGATGAGTATATTCATATTATTTTATTTTAAGTAAAAGGGAAACGCCCATACCGGGCACAAAGTTGACTTGAGATGCAATAGCCAGCGTCTGCCCCGCCATTGGCTGTACTTCCAGGCTCAGTTCTTCATTAATGTCAAATTCTATCAGGTGAGAATCTACAATGGCTTCCATAATCTGCAGGGCATAAGCTCCGGCTACAAGAATATATGTAAAGTCCCGGTCTCGTCTGAAGCGCTCTACCGCATCTCCTACCACGCGGGCATTATTTCCGTTTGGCGCCTCCCTGAGGGGGTTTTCTTCAATCAGGCCGTTTTGTAATGCGATATTGGCACGGCGAAATACCTGGTATCGGTCATTATTAAAGGTAGCAAACCAGCCGAGCGTGATGAACGTGCCGTATACAATGGGGATTTTCCAGTAACTGCCGTTGTAAGCCTGCCCCAGGCCGGGAAGTGCAGCAGCATATAAAGCTGCTTTTCGGGGAATCTTTCTTTCCCGTTGCTCGCTGGTAATGATGACTGTATCAGCTTTGTCATTTGGCTGCTGGGCAGTACCGATCAGGGCTTCATCATTGAGTTCAATGGTATCTGTTACGATGATCGTTGTATCCGGAAGTGTATCTTCTCCTTTTTCCTGCGCATGAGCCTGCTGTCCACACCACAGACACATACTACATGTCACCGCAACCACACCATTGATCCACTGCCTCATGCTTATACCTCCAGTAGTTCCAGGATGCGGTTCAGGTCTTCAGAGGACATGAAAGGGATTTTGATCTCACCTTTATCGCTGCCGCTGCTTTTGACCTGTACTTTGGTACCAAAGTGAGAAGAAAGTTTGGTCTGTAGCTGGCGTATCTGGTATACATGCTCAGTATTTTCCTCTCTGGCCGGTTTTTCCTTTTTCCGACTGGGCAAAGCCAATTCTCTCACCAGGGCTTCTACCTTTCTTACCGAAAGGTCTTCCCGGATCGCTCTTTCGTAGATGTGCAACTGCTGGTCTACGTTTTCTACATTGATAATGGCGCGGGCATGCCCCATAGAAATACGGCTATCGCGCAGAGCGGCCTGAATATCAGGAGGTAGTTTGAGGAGTCGTAGGTAGTTATTAACAGTAGAACGGTTTTTACCGACTCTTTCGCCCAGTTGTTCCTGCCGGAGGTCACATTCCGAGATCAGGCGCTGGTAGCTTAGCGCGATCTCTATGGCATTCAGGTTCTCCCGCTGAATATTCTCAATCAGCGCCATTTCCAACATCTGCTGGTCGTTGGCTGAACGTACATAAGCAGGGATCTCAGTCAGGCCGGCAATCTTGGATGCCTGCACACGCCTTTCTCCGGAAATGATCTGAAATTGATCATCGCCCATTCTCCGGACAGTGATAGGCTGTATGATACCCTGCACTTTTATAGACTCTGCCAGTTCTTCCAGCGCATCACGGTCAAAATTGGTGCGTGGCTGATAAGGGTTGACATCTATGTTGGAAAGCGGTATCTCATTGATACTGCTGTATTGCTGTACGGCCTGTTCTTTGCGGCTGGAATCTGAATCTTCCAGCAGGGCGCCTAATCCGCGCCCCAGCGCATTTTTTCTTTTAGGTGATTTTCCTGACATTTTTTTACTGTTCTTTCCTCACTATTCAAATCTAAATGGTGATCCCGTTTTTTTCCAGGATTTCCCGCGCCAGGTTGAGGTAGCTTAAGGCTCCTTTACTCTCGGCATCATGTACAATCGCCGGTAAACCAAAACTGGGCGATTCGCTTAATTTTATGTTTCTGGGGATCAATGTTTTAAAAACCATATGCTGAAAATGGTTGGAGACCTCTTCCACAACCTGGTTCGAGAGCCTCAGACGAACGTCATACATGGTCAGTAGTATGCCCTCAATCTCCAGCGCTGTGTTCAATCTTGACTGTATGATTTTAATCGTATTCAGCAATTTGCCCAAACCTTCCAGGGCGTAATATTCGCACTGTACAGGAATGATCACTGAATCAGCAGCGGTAAGGGCATTAATGGTGATCAGACCCAGGGAAGGAGAGCAGTCAATGATGATAAAATCATAGTCTTCTTTGATAGGAAGCAGAGATGCCCTCATTTTTCTCTCCCGGTTTTCCAGGCTTACCATCTCTATCTCAGCACCTACCAGGTCAATATGCGAAGGCAGCAGGTACAGAAAGTTGGTATCTGTCTGCGTGATGGTTTCATGCACATCTACCTCATCTACCATGCACTCATATATGCTATTCTCAATTTCTTTAGGATTAAACCCCAACCCGGAGGTTGAGTTCGCTTGCGGATCAGCATCTACCACCAGGGTCTTGTACTCCAGAGCGGCCAGGCTTGCTGCAAGATTGATAGCACTGGTTGTTTTTCCTACCCCTCCCTTTTGATTCGCAATTGCTATGATTTTACCCATTATAGATGAAAGATTTTGTTGGCTAGGTCAGTAATGTAATTATTATCAGTGATTTATCAACTTATTTTCTTTATTTTGGACTTAATTTATAAATGAGTGAAAATAAGTATAAAAATTGAGTCAGGTTCCTGGAACAAAAGGTTTATGAATCGGCTAAGTTTGTTTACGATTTAGCTTTCTTTACCTTATGACCAGACAGTAAATCTTGCGGCTGACAGGCACAAATATAAAGGTTTAATTCTTAAATAATAGTGCATTATTCAGTCATCTTCCTGTTTCATTCAATAGGCTTTATCATGTAGAAATCGGCTTTGCAGATCAATTTATTTCAATCGTTCTATGCATATAATCAGAGTTACGGATCAATCTACTGCCAGGGAGTTTATCAGCTTCACCTCCCGACTGTATCATCGCGAAAAGGCCTGGTCACATTTTCAGCAGAAGCATGCCAGGGAAATGCTGCTACTGAGAGATCAACTGCTGCTGGATGGAGAGTCGCAGTTCTGGATACTTTCTAATTTTCGGGGAGAGACTATTGGCAGAATTGCCGCTTTTGTGGATCGTAGCCGGGAGCCACACCATCCGACTGGCTTCTTCGGCCTTTTTGAATGCATTAATCACCGCAAGGCTGCTTCGCTGCTACTGGATGAATGTCAATATTGGCTTAAGCAGTTTGGTGTACAAGAAATGCACGGACCCTTACATTTTCTGGCATTTCACCAGGGCTGGGTAGCCGAAAATAAGAGCAGCCAGCCTTCCTTTCCGCTACTATCCTTTCAGGCAGCTTATTATCAGGAGCTCTTTGAGGTTTATGGCTTTAAGGCCCTCCCACAGAACGTACTGTATCATCTGGACTCCACTGCAGACCTGCTCGACAATGCGCAAAAGAAACTTGCCGAGCAGATCATAGAGGGTGATACATTTGCTATCAAAAAAGTTGATAAAAAGGATTTTTCCAAAACCTCCGAAGATATTGCGGCAGTTTGCGCGAAGACAGCTGACCCTTATTCGCCCTGTCTTTCTGCTGCAGAAGTAATGCGCTGGCTGCGACAGCTTTATCATCTTTCTTATGACCCGTCTATCTGGATAGCTTATCATCAGGAGGAGGCAGTTGCCTTCAGTGTGAATGCCATAGTGCCTAGTAAAGATAGTATGGAGCAGCATGGCAAACGCTGGCACCAGTTGCTTTCGCGTTTTTCATCCAAAACCAGGTCAATCATTAACCTGAGTACGAAGCTTGCTGCATGTCATCAGGATAGTGGCCTGCTGGAGGCTATGCTATATCAAGTGAATGAGTACTTTTCAGCTGACAACAGTCCCCGTCATGATGCCTACCTCTTTCTCGGAGATACATTTTCCCATCCGGAAATTGCTGCAAAGCAACGTACTGAAATAAATACCTATTATAAGTACAGTTATCAGTTTGAACAAGCGCCTCTGATTGGTACTTTTGCCAAATCTAACGCAGATGCCCCAGATTAAAGGGCCAATATTTAACAGCAAAAACCAATTTTTATGAGCTTATTAGCCATCGGAACCGTCGCTTTTGATGAAGTAGAAACACCATTCGGAAAGTCCGGAAAAATAATCGGCGGTTCGGGTACCTATATCGCCCTGGCATCTTCTTATTTTACTGATCAGACCAAACTGGTAGGCGTAGTAGGAGATGACTTCAGAAGTGAAGACCTGCAGATGATGCAGCAACATGGAGTAAACACAGAAGGGATACAGATCAAGTCAGGCGAAAAGTCATTCTTCTGGGCAGGTCGCTATCATGCTGACCTCAACACCAGGGATACATTGACTACCGAACTCAACGTGCTGGCAGATTTTGACCCTGTCATCCCGGATGCTTACCAGGATTGTGAGTACCTGATGCTGGGAAACCTCACTCCCTCTGTACAGAAGACTGTCATTGAAAGATTGCATAAGCGTCCTAAGCTGATCGTGATGGATACTATGAACTTCTGGATGACAGATCCTTTTATCCATGAACTAAAGCAGGTGATAGGCATGATAGATGTACTTTCTATCAATGATGAAGAAGCGAGACTACTTTCGGGAGAATATTCACTGGTCAAAGCGGCGCAGAAAATTCGGGCGATGGGACCTGACTACCTGATCATCAAAAAAGGTGAGCATGGCGCTTTACTTTTTGGGGAAGAGCAGATTTTCTTTGCTCCCGCTTTACCCCTGGAGGATGTATTTGACCCTACCGGAGCTGGCGACACTTTTGCCGGTGGTTTTATTGGTCACCTGGCCAGTACGCAGGATATTTCCTTTGATAATATGAAAAGGGCGGTGATATACGGTTCAGCCATGGCTTCTTTTTGTGTGGAGAAGTTCGGCCCTGAAAGAATAATCGGACTCAAAGAAGCCGACCTGGAAGAACGGGTGCAGGAATTCATCAACCTGGTGCAGTTTGAAATAGAATATAACTGAAAAGGTAGTTGGTTTTAAACTGAGGGCGGTTTTGTTACTGCCCTTTTTTTTTGTTCAGTCATTGATTTTCTTGGAATATACACTTTTTGTTATGCTTTTTATTTGAAAGGTTCAACAAAAACCAGATATCCTGACTCCTGCCCAATTTTTTCAAATGATATAATTACATTATACAAAAGCCGGGAAGTTCAGTTCTTTTAAGAAATTAAGGCTAAGTATTTTTGTCAGCATTTCTTTTAATATTTAGTAAGCAATACTGGAGTTTAGTCATTTTCGTATCTATCGACACCTATCGCTAAGCTTCAATACTGATTCACCTAAAATGCTGACCACTTATGATGAAGCTTTCCCATCTGAAGCTGAAACAGAAATTTATTCTTTTGAATGCATTTTTGCTGGCTGTTTCCCTGCTTTCACTTTCCCTGGTCATTTACATAAACCAGCGAGCTTATATCCTGCGGCAGAATGAGGTAAGACTGCAAAGCCACCTGGAAGATATGAGCAACTTGCTGGATCTTCAGATCAAAGAAAAACAGGAACAAGTAAATTCCGCTCTCGAAGTAGCCCGGCATATACTTCAGGCTCAGGGGGAAATCGTGCAGAGCGATACTAACCTGATCAATTTTACTGCTGTGAACCAGATCAGTAAGGAAGAGCAGCAAATTGTGCTGCCTGCCTGGCGGGCCGGAGATATTCCCCTGCAGCATGACTTCAGGATTGTGGACCAGATCATGCAACTTACCGGGCAGACAGCTACTGTTTTTCAGAAAATTGATGACGGCTACCTCAGAATCTCCACCAATGTCAGGAAACTGGATGGCAATAGGGCTGTAGGCACTTTTATTCCCAACACATCTGAAGTGATCCAGACTATAGAAAGAGGCGAAACCTACAGGGGTAGGGCATTTGTCGTCAATGCCTGGTATGTTACGGCTTACGAGCCTATTTATGTGAATGGGCAGATTCAGGGTATACTGTACGTAGGCGTTCAGGAAAAAGACCTGAATTTCCTCAAAGACAAGTTTTACGCAAAATCTTTCTGGGAAAATGGTTATCCCTACGCCTTCACCGGAGAAGGCATGATGCTGATACATTCGCGCCTGGAGGACCAGGATGTAAGCCATGAAGAAGCAGTAGAGCAGATGCTGTCAGAAAAAAACGGTATGCTGAAAGCAGCCTGGGGGGGATCGGATGCTGAACAGGAGATGGTGCATGTTTTTACTTATTACCCTTTCTTTAATATGATCCTGGGAATAGCAGTCCCTAATGATGAGTTGGTAGAGGCACCTCTAAACCGCCTGAAAGCCATCGTATTCGGAGGCTTTATTCTGGCGCTGGGCTTGAGTATGCTGATTTTGTACCTGTACATTAACCGGCAGTTGAGCCCGCTGCTTAGTATCAATCACCGGCTTAAACTGATTGCCAGGAGGAAATTTGTAGAGCCACAGGAAATTAGACGTACTGATGAAATTGGGGAGATCAACCAGTCACTCAACCAGTTACTCACTGGTACGCAGGAGGTGTCTGAATTTGCCGGTGCTATTGGTAAGGGCGACTTCTCCACAGAATTTAAAGCATTAGGAGAAGACGATATCCTGGGAAATTCGCTGCTGCAAATGCGGCATAACCTCCAGGAGGTAGCCCGGGAGGATAAAAAGCGCGCCTGGGCCAATGAGGGTTTTGCCCGCTTCATGGGCATGATGCGCAATAGCCAGTCAGACGTGCAGATGATGTGCAATACCATTTTGCCTGAGCTAATCAGGTACCTGCAGGCTAATCAGGGAGGCATCTTTATTTATGAGAAAAACGGTGAGCGTGACGGCTACCTGGCGTTGACTTCCATGTATGCCTGGAATAGGATGAAGACCATGGAAAAGAAAGTATATGTGGAGGAAAACTTTGCGGAAGGTATCATAGGACAGGCTTTTCTGGAGAAAGCAGCGGTTTATCTCACCGAAGTGCCGGATGACTTCGTGCGGGTCACATCTGGGCTCGGGGAAGCCAATCCTACATGTATTCTGGTTCAACCGCTGATTTACAATGAAAATGTGTATGGTGTGCTGGAGATAGCATCTTTCCGTGAAATGGCAGCGCATGAGCTTGATTTTATCGAGCGCCTGGCAGAAAGCCTGGCATCAGCCATCGCCTCTCTGAAAGTGAACCAGCAAACGATCAGCCTGCTGGATGAAACCAGGAAACAGACCGAAGAGATTACTTCCAAAGAAGAGGAATTACGACAGAATATGGAAGAAATGCAGGCTACCAACGAAGAGATGCGTCGCAAAGAAGGAGAGTATCTGTCTGTGATTGAGCAATTAAAGTCACAACTCTCTGAAAAAGAACTGAATTGATAATAAACCCTTAATTTCCTGTAGACCGGCATAAGTATTTATGCCGGTTTTTTTTTATCTCGGGGAGTCAGAAGTATTTTTTCTAAATATTCTACTAACTTCATGAAAAGCCCAAAAGTCTGCTGAGGATTTTTGATCATGGTGTATTTTTCATGTTTCTGCCATCTTGCTGTTTGGTAATTTGTGTAGCAGAATCTAAACACCTACCGTCTTTTTAGATTATTTATCTATATCATCAACAAAAGTATTCTATGATTCAACATGAAACAATTGATAGCCCTTCAACCGGCAAATCTTATGATATTTCACACAGATTTAAGCAGGTTAGGGCACAATCGGTCAGGCTTTGCCAACCCCTGAAAACAGAAGATTACGTAGTGCAGCCTGTAGAAGATGTCAGCCCACCCAAGTGGCATCTGGCCCATACTACCTGGTTTTTTGAGCAATTTATCCTCATTCCACACGTAAGCGGATACCAGGTTTTTGATAAGATGTTCAATTATGTATTTAACAGCTACTATGAAAGTATGGGCGAAAAGATGCTGCGTAACCATCGCGGTAACATGACCCGCCCTTCTACCGAAGACATATACCGTTACCGTGACTACGTAGACCGGGCAATGAAAGACCTCTTCAATAGTGCGACGCTTAGCGATGAAATAGCCAATCTTGCCGAACTGGGTCTACAACATGAGCAGCAGCACCAGGAACTTCTGCTTACCGATATCAAATTTATTCTTGGCAATAATCCACTTTTTCCGGCTTACCGGGAGAAGCAGACAGGTAATGGACAAAAGACAACATATGCCCCTGACGCAAGAAACTATATAGAAATCGCCGCTGGAAACTACCCGATAGGCTATACAGGGGATGGGTTTCACTACGATAATGAAGAAGGTTACCACCAGGTGTACCTGCACCAATACCGCATACTGGACCGGCTGATCACCAATGCGGAATACCTGGAGTTTATGGAAGCTGACGGCTACCACAACATTGATCTCTGGCTGGCAGATGGCCGTGAGTTTGTCAATACACTGAGCATCAAAGCCCCTCTCTACTGGCACAGGATAGACGGCAAATGGCATCATTATACCTTAAACGGGCTGGAGCCAATTGATATGGCTGCTCCGGTAACGCACGTGAGCTATTATGAAGCGGATGCTTTTGCCCGTTGGTGTGATAAGCGCCTGCCTACCGAACAGGAGTGGGAGACAGCCTGCCATCAGGCCGGTTATCAGCATGATCTGCACCTGCAGGGAAAAGCCAATTTTGTAGATAACCAGAATTTTCGTCCAATGGCGCTTTCGCATCAGCCCGAGGCTAACGTGCCTGCACAAATGATGGGAGATGTGTGGGAGTGGACTTTAAGCGCCTATTTGCCTTACCCCTTTTATAAAAGAGTAGCAGGTGCACTGGGCGAATACAACGGAAAATTTATGAGTAACCAGATGGTTCTGCGGGGAGGTTCATGCGCGACTCCTGAGAGTCATATTCGTACTACTTATCGTAATTTTTTCCAGCCTGACAAGCGCTGGCAATTTACCGGAATCAGACTTGCAGAATATTTTTAACCTATGAACACAGCAAATACCATCAGTAGTAATAGTGGCGTACAGCCTGATGCCTCCGAAAGGACGCATATGGATCAATTTGACAGGAATTTTGCCGAGGATGTGAAAAGAGGGCTGCTCTCTGAAAAGAAGTTCCTGCATTCCAAATACCTTTATAACCATAAGGGAGATAAGATTTTCCAGCAGATCATGGCCATGGAAGAATATTATCCTACCCGATGTGAATACCAGATCTTTGAGCAGAATAAGGCCGAAATGCTGGAAAAATTTAGGGGGAGTGCCGAAAAATTTGACCTGATAGAGTTTGGAGCCGGTGACGGGATGAAAACCAAAGTCTTACTACGGCACTTCTGGCAGGAAAAAGCCAACTTCAGTTATATTCCGATTGACATTTCCGCGAATATCGTCAGGCATCTAACTGAAGATCTGAATAATCAGATGCCTGGCTTGCGTGTACAAGGTATATGCGATGATTATTTCAGGGCATTTGGCCATCTGAATGAGGCTGAAGAACATTCGCAGTTGCGCAAGGTGGTACTCTTCCTGGGGGCTAATATCGGCAATTTTACCCATGATGAGAGTATTGCCTTTCTGAAACAGACTGCTTCCTACCTTAATCCCGGTGACAGGCTGATGATTGGTTTTGACCTGAAAAAAGACCCGCAGCGTATACTGGATGCCTACTTCGACAAGCAGGGAATTACCCGTTCTTTTAAAATGAACCTGCTGGACCGTATCAATGAGGAACTGGGGGGAAATTTTGATACAGGCGCCTTCAAATATTTTCCTTTTTATGATCCTATGGAAGGGACCATCAAAAGCCATCTGGTCAGTTGTAAAGCCCAGGATGTGTATATTGCTGCCATTGATAGCAATATTCATTTTGATGAATGGGAAGCCATCTATATGGAAAAATCGCAAAAGTATAGCCTGAAAGACATAGAGCAAATGGCAGAAGAATCAGGCTTTAGGGTCCTGCACAACTTCTTTGATAACGAGCATTTATTTACCGATTCACTCTGGACTTTGCGCTAGGCATTGCTAAATTGCTGCAAATCGTTTTCAGCCATTGTATAGATTTAAAGGACAAACCAAATGCTCAGAAGACCCAGGCGTAACCGCCAATCCGCGGTAATCAGGAATATGGTACAGGAAAATCATGTCAGGAGAGAAGACCTGATTTTCCCACTCTTTGTCATAGAAGGAGACAATAAAAAAGCGGAGGTGTCCTCCATGCCGGGCATCTATCGCTATTCAGTAGATCTGCTGCTGGAAGAGGTAGCCAGTTGTGTTAAGCTGGGTATCAAAACTTTTGCGCCTTTCCCCGCTATCAGCGATCATAAAAAAGACACCATGGCTACCGAAAGCCATAATCCTGAAGGGCTTTTTCCGACTGCCATCCGACAGATCAAGCAAAACTTTCCGGAAGTATGCCTGATGACCGATATTGCCATGGATCCGTACAGTTCTGACGGGCATGACGGTATCGTGAAAGACGGCAAAATCCTGAATGACGAAACCCTGGAAGTACTGGGCAGGATGGCCCTCACCCAGGCAGAAGCGGGCAGTGATATGCTGGGTCCTTCGGATATGATGGATGGCCGCGTCGGTTATCTGCGCACTGTACTGGATGAACATGGCTATACCGATGTAGCCATCATGTCTTATACCGCCAAATATGCCAGTGCATTCTACGGCCCGTTTCGGGATGCGCTGGATTCTGCTCCCAAATCTGGGGATAAGAAAACGTACCAGATGAATCCCGCCAACCGTACGGAAGCACTGATAGAAGCGGACCTGGATGTGGATGAAGGCGCTGATATCCTGATGGTCAAACCCGCCATTCCCTACCTGGACATTATCCGGCTTTTGAAGGACAACTACGCGACGCCCATTGCCGCTTATCATGTGAGTGGTGAGTATGCCATGATCAAGGCAGCAGCGCAGAGAGGCTGGCTGAATGAGGAGCAGTGCGTACAGGAGGCACTTACCTGCATCAAAAGAGCGGGTGCTGATATTATTCTGACGTATTTTGCCAAACAGTTTGCCGAAAGACAAAGTAGCTGACCGGCTACCTCCTTACGGATAATGCCTGTCCAGAAATGTCGCTTATGACTGTGCATATGCCCCGTTTTTTGCTTTTCAAGGCAATAAAACAGATTGCAATAAACTTTACGTTTCCTGTCAACTTATTGTAAATTGCGCCATCATTCACTAAAAAGGCAATTAAGTTGAAAGAGGAGCTCACAACCGTCAAAACCGCCCAGGACCTGGGACTGCTGCAGGAAGAGTACGAAAAGATCACAGAGATACTGGGCAGGACCCCTAATTTTACAGAACTCAGTATTTTTTCTGTCATGTGGTCGGAGCATTGTTCTTATAAAAACTCTATCGTTTGGCTGAAAAAACTTCCCAAATCCTCTGCCAGGATGCTGGCCGAAGCCGGTGAAGAAAACGCCGGACTGGTAGATATCGGCGACGGACTGGCCTGTAGTTTTAAAATAGAATCTCATAATCACCCTTCCGCCATTGAGCCTTATCAGGGCGCTGCAACCGGGGTAGGAGGCATCAACCGGGATATTTTTACGATGGGAGCCCGCCCCATCGCACAACTCAATTCCCTGCGGTTTGGGGACATTACCCATGCCAAAACCCAGTGGCTGGTAAAAGGGGTGGTGAAAGGAATTGGCGATTACGGTAACGCTTTTGGTATACCTACCGTAGGAGGGGAGTTGTACTTTGATCCCTGCTACCAGGTAAACCCGCTGGTCAATGCTTTTTCGGCTGGCATCGTGGAAACTGACAAAGTCGCTTCTGCTATTTCTTACGGCGTGGGTAATCCGGTATTCATCGTAGGCTCAGCTACTGGTAAAGATGGGATACAGGGTGCGGCATTCGCATCCAAAGATATCAGCGAAGATTCCCTCAAAGACCTGCCCTCCGTTCAGGTTGGCGATCCTTTTCAGGAAAAACTGTTGCTGGAAGCGACTCTAGAGGTGATTGCTTCAGGAGCGGTGGTGGGCATACAGGATATGGGAGCAGCCGGTATCATCTGTTCCACCTCCGAAATGAGCGCCAAAGGAGAACACGGTATGGATATCTGGCTGGATAAAGTACCGCTGCGACAGAAAAACATGCTGCCCTTTGAGATTCTGTTATCCGAGTCACAGGAGCGTATGCTGATCGTGGTGCACAAAGGCAGAGAACAGGAAGTACTGGATATTTTTGAGAAGTGGGATCTTAACTGCGCCGAGATTGGGGTAGTTACTGATAACAGGCAACTGCGCTTTCACCAGGGAGGTGAGGTCGTGGCAGAAGTGCCCGCACATGACCTGGTGCTGGGTGGGGGAGCCCCTGTTTACCACCGTGAATATAAGGAGCCGGCTTATTTTCAGGAGTATCAAAAGTTTGATCCGGAATCTATTTCTCAGCCAAACGACTATGCCGAGGTAGGTAAATTCCTGCTGGGCCATCCTAATATAGCTTCCCGGCGGTGGGTAGCTGAGCAGTATGATTCCATGATCGGTACCAACAATGTCACCACCAACCAGCCTAGTGATGCCCCGGTAGTCAGGATCAAGGGAACTGACAAAGCCATTGCCATCACCGTAGACTGCAACGGGCGCTATGTACACGCCGATCCTGAAACTGGCTGTGCCATCGCGGTGGCAGAATCGGCCCGCAATGTGACCTGTGCCGGTGGCGTACCGGTAGCCATTACCAACTGTCTGAATTTTGGTAATCCTTATAATCCAGAGGTTTACTGGCAGTTTGTAGGAGCCATACAGGGGATGAAAAAAGCCTGTGAAAAGTTCGCAACGCCCGTTACCGGGGGTAATGTCAGCTTCTACAACCAGTCTAATGACGGTGGAGCTGTTTTTCCTACCCCGGTAATTGGTATGCTGGGCCTGCTTGATCATTTTGACAACAAAATGGGGATGTATTTTCGCAATGAGAACGATCTGATCTACCTTCTGGGTAAACAGACTGATGATATTGCCTGCTCCGAGTACCTCTACAGCTACCACAAGCAGAAAGCATCTCCCGCACCCTACTTTGACCTGGATGAGGAGTACGCCATGCAGCAGCAACTGCAAAAGCTGATAGCAGGAGGGTTAGTGCATTCCGCGCACGATGTGTCAGATGGCGGGCTGTTTGTTTGCCTGGCCGAATCAGCCATGGCAGGCAGGATAGGGTTTTCCGTTGAAAGTATGCAGACTGTACGCAAAGATGCCTACCTCTTTGGTGAAGGACAGGGCAGAGTAGTCGTGACGGTTAGCCCCAACAAGCAGGAGCAATTTGAGTCTGCACTTGAGGGTTCAGGAGTGCCCTTCCAGGTAATTGGTAAAGTCGGAGGCGATAGTATGACCATAGACGGACAGGGCTGGATGAGCCTGCAGGAGGCGCAGGACATATATACAAATACTTTGGCTTCATTTTTGAGCTAAAATATCGTATAATATTACTTTTTAAGCTTTTTATTACACCAAAGTCTGATTGTCAGGACAACATTATCCTCATGTAAGGTCTGCACCAAATACGAAAGGCAGATGGCCCGTATAAATCGGGTTGCTGTCTTTCTACTTTCAATAAGTAGCATCCAACAATGATTTGTACTATTTATATTCAAATATTTATAGAAAAAATATAATTTATTTGATGTAAATGTTTTTTAAATGGATATTAAATTACTACTTTTGTTAGGAGTAGATAAGAATAATTTAAAAATATATCACTTGTGTATAATTTTTCCCGAATGAAAAAAAGGAACCTATTCAATCAATTTGTCGGATTAGTACTGATGCTGGCTTTATTATCAGGATGTT
>CAZFFW010000068.1:0-24833 GCA_964518125.1 uncultured Porifericola sp. | reverse complement strand
CTCTCATAAGCCTTAGTTCTTCCTCCGAATAATCGCCACCAAACTCCTGCATGGCCTCAACGATACTATCAGTTTCGGCACCCAGGAAGTAGTCATAGAGTTCATCTTCCTGGTCTTCGTCCAGGACATTTTCAATGTAGTAATCTATATTGAGCTTGGTACCGGAAAAACAGATATGTTCAATTTCTTCTATCAGCTCTTCCATATTCATGGAAAGTGATTCTGCAATTTCTTCCAGATCCACTTTTTTGTCAATCTGCTGAATGATGAAGATCTTGTTTTTGGATTTATTGCCTGCCGACTTGATCACCACATCTGCTGCAGTCACAATATCGTTTTCTTCCACATACTTTTTGATGGCTTCCATAAAAGGCTTTCCAAACTTACCTACTTTACCCATTCCTACGCCGTTGATGGCTGCCATTTCTTCTTTGGTAGTAGGGTATGTAGTGGCCATCTCTTCCAGAGAGGGCTCCTGGAAAATCACATAGGGAGGCAGGTTTTTCTTCTTGCTGACATCCTTACGCAGTTTTTTAAGCAGTTCAAAAAGGTTCTGGTCGTAGGATTTGCTATGTCCGTTCATCGCCATACCGTGGCCATTGGCAGTATTCTCAAACTCCTCCTCTTCGCCAAGGTCTTCATATGTGTGGTCTTTGGAGAGGGTAATGGGATGAGGGTTCATCAGGAAGTCATGTCCCTTCTCGCTTACCTTCAGCGTACCAATGTTTTCAATATCCTTCTCGAGTAATTCAAAAAGAAGTGTTTGTCTTACCACAGAACTCCAGAACTGCTCATCCTGCTCTTTTCCTTTACCATAGACGGCAAGTTGGTTATGATCATAGCTCATCACGTACTGGTTTTCTGAACCTCTGATCACAGCTACCAGGTGGTTGATACCAAATCGCTCCCCGGTCTGCAGTGCGGCCTGCAGGGCTGTTTCCACATACTGCTGTCCTTCGTACTGTTCTTTGGGCTTCAGGCAGTTATCACAGTAACCACAGTCTTCTGACAGAAATTCGCCAAAATAATGCAACAGCTGGCGCTTGCGGCAAACAGATGACTCTGAATAGGAGATCATTTCCTGCAAGAGCATTTTGGCATTTTCCCGCTCAGTGACCGGTTTGTCCTTGTTGAACTTTTCCAGTTTCAGGATGTCGTTATAGCTATAGAACATCAGGCAGTTGCCTTCCAGCCCATCTCTGCCGGAACGTCCAGTTTCCTGGTAGTAGCCTTCCAGTGATTTGGGTACATTGTAGTGGATCACAAAGCGTACATCAGGCTTATCTATACCCATACCAAAGGCGATGGTCGCTACGATCACATCCACATCCTCGTTGAGAAAGGCATCCTGGTTACGCATCCTGACGGCGGCATCCAGGCCGGCATGATAAGGGGCTGCCTTGATATCGTTGACCTTCAGAAAGTCAGCTATTTCTTCCACTTTTTTGCGGCTGAGGCAGTATACGATGCCCGATTTCCCTTTGTGCTGTTTGATAAACTGTATCAACTGCTTCTTAGCCTGCTTTTTGGGTCTGACCTCGTAATAAAGGTTTGCCCGGTTAAAAGATGACTTAAACAAATCAGCATCTTCCATCTGCAGGTTTTTCTGGATATCCAGCTGTACCTTGGGCGTGGCAGTAGCGGTCAGGGCTATCACCGGGACATTGTCTCCCAGTTGGGCAATGATGGCTTTTATCCTGCGGTACTCAGGGCGGAAATCATGCCCCCATTCCGAAATACAGTGCGCTTCATCAACTGCCACAAAAGATACTTTTGCCTCCTGAAGAAAGCGTATATTTTCTTCTTTGGTGAGCGACTCAGGCGCTACGTACAGCAATTTTATTTCTCCATTGAGGGTCTCTCTTTTGACCCGGTTCATTTCTGACTTGTTCAGAGTAGAGTTCAGGAATTGCGCATTGATATTGAGCGCATTCAACTGATCTACCTGATTTTTCATGAGGGCGATAAGGGGAGAGATGACGATTGCAGTTCCTTCCTGGATGATGGCCGGCAGCTGGTAACAAAGCGATTTGCCGGCGCCGGTAGGCATGATTACAAATGTATTCTTTTTATCTAGTATGTTTCTTATTATCAGTTCTTGGTTTCCTCTAAATTGGCTATATCCGAAATACTGTTTAAGATACTCCTTTAGGTTGGTTTCTTGTTCTACCATCTTCTAATCATTATTAAATTTTATCTACAACCAATACTATTTTTCTCTATTCTGACAAAACGATCATGAAGTTAGCGAAAAAAGTTGGATTAAAACAAGTGCGACATTCATTACAAATTATACTTTATAAACGTTCTTTTTTTATTAAATTATTACTAATATTTTTATTGTTTTGCATCTGATACAGTTTTGAGTATAACCCACTAAGCATACTATTACTACCACATAGGGTAGGTGTTCGTATAACTAACCATATATGACTCGTAAGGATACGTTTGTCGTCATCACATTATACAGTACCAGCAGTATTAATTTCTGGCCTTACAGCAGAAAACAAAGACCCAAGCAGTTTTTGGATTTATTGGGTAACGGGCGTTCTCTTTTGCAACTCACTTTTGAACGAAGTAAGGGTATATGCCCTGAAGAGAATATCTATGTTTCCGTTTCCAAAGAATATGCCAGCCTCGTAACAGAACAATTACCTTTTCTGAGCGAACAACAAATTCTGATAGAGCCGGTCAGAAGGAACTCAGCCCCCTGTATTGCCTATGCCTGTTATAAGATAAAGAAAAAACATAAAAATGCGGTAGTGGTAGTTTGTCCGGCCGATCATGCTGTTTTTGGTGAAATCGCCTATGTCAGGGATGTGCGTAAAGGCGTGGAAATAGCTTCGGCGAATAAAAACAACCTGCTGATCCTGGGAATCAAGCCTCATAAAGCTGAGACTGCCTACGGCTATATTCAATACCACCACGATGGCAGTGCGGCGGTTAAGCGGGTAAAAACCTTTACCGAAAAACCCCAGCAGGAACTGGCGCGTCTTTTTCTGGAGAGTGGGGATTTTGCCTGGAACACTAAGATTTTTATCTGGCATGTGGATGCTATTCTGGAAGCTTTTGAATATTATGTGCCAGACGTGGCGGAAACATTTCGCGACGGTTTAGACTATTATTATACTGAAGAAGAAGCGCAGTTTGTATTTAAAGCCTATTCTCACTGCAAAAATGTCTCAATCAGCAGTAGCATACTGGAAAAGGCGGACAATGTATTCCTGATACTAGGTCAGTTTGACTGGTCTGATCTCAGTTCATGGAACTCCCTCTATGATGTAAAGGACAAGAAAGATCAACAGAACATCACAGACGGCAACGTGATTCTGATTGAAAGCAGGCGTTGCATTGTCAAATCCCAAGGCGACAAACTTGTAGTGGTCAATGGGCTGAAAAACTACCTGGTCATTGATAGTGAAGATGCGCTGCTCATCACCCCTAAGGATGGTTCAGAAAACCTGAAGAGTATCACCAATGCAGTTAAAAACAATAAGGGTGATAAATATATCTGATGTTTTATGAGCAGCTAAGCGGTTCATGAAGACTGCCTTTGCTTTTGGACTTCATAGAGACAAATGGATGTGGCTACTGATACGTTCAGTGAGGCAATTTTTCCCAACATGGGTATTCTTACCTTCTCGTCAGCAAATTTCAGGTATTCGGGCGAAATACCATCTTCCTCGGAGCCCATCAGGAGCGCAATAGGACCTTTCAGATCAGTCTGGTCCGCAGTATTGTCTGCCTTCTCAGAGCAGGCGATAATCCTGACGCCACTGGAGCGCAGATAATTTAGCGTACTTTTGAGATTATCTTCCCGGCAGACAGGAATATGGTGCAAAGCACCGGCCGAAGCTTTGACGGCATCTCCTCCGATGCGTGCTCCGCCTTTGGCGGGAATTACCATGGCCTGTACACCCAGGCATTCGGCAGAACGCGCTACCGCCCCAAAATTACGCACATCTGTTACCCGATCCAGGATCACGAGCAGTGGCTCTTTCCCCTGCATGTAAGCTTCATTGATAATATTATCCAGAGACGCATATATGACCGCTGATAAAAAAGCAATAGCTCCCTGATGGTTCTTGCGGGTGATCCGGTTGAGTTTTTCTATCGGCACGGTGGAATAAGGAATACTCCTGCTTTTCAGCAGCCCCAATAGTTCTTCAGAAAGCTCATTCCTGTTGCCTTTCTGTAAAAAAACCTTATCCAGTTCTTTGCCCGCCTGTACTGCCTCTATAAGGGCGCGGGTACCAAATATCATCTCTGATTTATCTGTGCTCATATCTGTTTTCTGCCTTTACGCCACATATCTATGTTTCTATACCAGAATTTGCGGTATTCCTCGTCTCTCAGCAGGTTAAAATGTTGATTGGAAAAAATATTTTTGACACGGACGAAAGTAAAAGACATATTCTCCAGCAGGTTGCTTTCTGCTTCATATATCCACCGTTCTTCTCCGGCACTTTTGTATACGATGTCGGGAGGGCCGAACAAAAGGTAGACCATTCCCTGGCTGGTTTTCCAGCCTTCTTTGTAGTTGGAGAACAGCATATTGGCCCGGGTGACCTGCCGGTAGTAATCTCTGATGACCTGTCTGGCCCGTTCCTGCGAACGGGTTACTTTCACCCAGTATTTGTCAAGCGCCAGCTTCATATCTTCGTTGTTTTCCAGCATATCCATTTCCTCTGAAGTGCTGATGTAGCGCAGCGGCCGGACCAGTTTTTCAGCAGTAACAAATCGCGGAAAATAGGGGCCTTCTACCCGAAAAGAAATACCAATGAGGGAAGTTGTATCCAACTGGGCAAAATACAGGCCTTCATTCTCAAAATTTAGTCTTTGGTTTAGTTGAACCGGGAAAATAGAGTCAATTTCCAGGCTTTTTTGTACATCGGCACCTGCACCGGCCATGGGTGGCGGGTTGGCTTCAAAATCATGGGCGTAGTAATATACAAATGCTTTGGTAGTATCATGGTATAAGGATACGAGCCTGAATGCATCATCCTTATTCAGGTAATTTTCAAATACGGGTATATCCTTATCTTCCTGCATCATCAAAAGATCGGAAAGGGGAAAGCTCTGATCAGTGTTGAGTGGAATATCATAACGATATTCTGTTTCCAGATTCCGAATTTGACCCCCTACAAAAATGAACAGAAAATTACTGTTTTCGGATATTGGTAACGAAAAACGATAGTAGCGAGAATTCTCCTCCTCCAGTATCAGTTGGGGAGTACCGATAGTACCGCTCTGTATTACATCTTCACTATCGTAGTTTTCTCGGACTTCGTAGCTTATACCGCCCAACTCAAAATTAATATTTCTTTCCCTTAGCCTGATGAATACCGTCGCTTCATCTGGACCCATGGCCAGGCGATGATCAAAGGTGATGGGAGATAACAGGTCGTACTGGTAACTTACGTTGGTTTGAGATAGGTCGCGCCGGTTGTTTCCCTGGGCCATGAGCAGTTGGCTCAGAAAAATCAGCGACAATAAACATTTCAAGAAATGGCCATTGTGTAGCATATGTTCTTTAAAAGTTGTGTGCTGTATTATTAAAAAGACTTGCCAGTTAGCAGCAAGTCTTTCATAATAAATTATTTCTTTTTAAAACCAAAGCACATCAGACTACAATCGGTTAAGTCTGTTGTAGTGCCGGGTTAGCATTTCCTCGTACTTCTGTCCAAGTTCGGTCTGTCCGGACCGCATCAGCGACTGAGACACACCGTTAAGGATGATGAGTTGCTTCTGTACTTCAAAATCCTGTCCCCTGGTTTTGCTTTCTGCCATATAATCCAGCATTTCATCGGCCCTGTCGCCCAGGAGCTGCGCCATTTCCAGGGCCTGTTCTTCTGCACCTACTTCAAAGAGCAGCGGCAGTGACTGAGAAGATACGTAATCGTAAGGTATCGTAATATCTGGTATTACCTCCAGGCTTCTGTTCAATACTTCTCTGGCTCTCTCAATATCCCCTTCATTGATCAGGTTACGGGCCAGGGTGTTAAAGCTGGAACGATGGTTCAGGGCAAACTGACGATAATCCTCAGGATAATAGGAATCAGGGTTTGCCAGTTCTCTCCAGAAGAAATTATTCATCATGTTATCGTACATGACATCCGTGTTGACAAATTCATTGGCTGGATTAGGGTTTTCTATAGGCAACAGGCGGAAAGTATTTCCTTCCTGTACCACATAGGGCCGAAAATCCAGGTTTACGCCCATCAGTGACGTATTGTTGAAATAGATTGGACGTTCCCACCGGTTGTTCGCCAGTATATCCAGTATCATCAGGTCTTTTTTCTCCAGCGCTCTGCCTTTCAGGTCTACGTACATGCGGTTAGTGTAGTATTGCCGCATATCCTGGGGAATGATCTCCAGCAGGTTATTCGGGATAGCTACCGACTGCGAAGTATTCATCTGGGCAGTATCTGTAGACGTCTCACTTACATCATAGGGATTAATATCCATGAAAAAAGTCTGCGCCGGAACGGTATTGTAATCTGCCCGCGCATTGGGGATTTTAAGGGCCTGGGAGTTTTCGCGAATCAGCCTCAGGAACTGGTCAAGGTTGATCGCGCCTTTGATGTTGGGTCGTTCCACATAAGGCAGATAATCGTTGGGGCCACCCTGCTTGTAATTTTCGGGCGTAAGTGAGAACGGCAGCGGCTCTGACTCATACGCGGGCCGGGTCATCTGCTCAATGTACCAGTCGGTATTAAAGTAGCTCAGTACGATTACCCTTACATCGGTGCGGAAACCTTCCACCTCCTGTACGTACCAGAGGGGGAAGGTATCATTATCACCTCCGGTAAAAAGTATAGCATTGGGGGCACAGGAAGCCAGAAAGTTACGGGCAGAATCCACCGAGAAAAAGCGGTTGGAACGATCGTGGTCATCCCAGCCTTCGGCAGCCATCACGGTTGGTACTGACAGGCAGAGTACGGTAGCGATTGCGCCGGCAGTGATTTTGTTTTTCATAAATTGCCCGATGAACTGGGCAATGGCCATTACGCCAAAACCTATCCAGATAGCAAAAGCGTAAAATGCTCCTACATAAATGTAATCTCTTTCCCGGGGTTCTACCGGGGGAGAGTTCAGGTAGACCACCAGCCCGATACCCGTCAGGATAAAGAGCATGCCAATCACAGAAAAGCCTTTGATATCTTTTTTATACTGGTAAAAAAGTCCGATAAGGCCCAGCAGAAGCGGTAGCATAAGAAAATTATTGCGCGCCTTATTGGTAGCGATAGAGTAGGGTAGCCCTTCTTTGGTGTCCCAGGGAGCCAGCCATCCGGCGTCTTTGATGTCACTTTCTCTCCCGGCAAAATTCCACATAAAGTAGCGCATAAACATATGGCCTACCTGGTAGCGGAAGAAAAAGTATAGATTGTTGGCAAAGTTGGGACTTTCATTAGGGCGTAATCCCATCCAGTTGCGGTACAGTTCTACATGGTTATCCTGCGTACTGTACGCACGGGGGAAAATTGTGCTTTCTTTGGGGTCGTAGATATTCTGAAGCTTGTAGTCGGTAACGATATATTCATCATCCCCTTTCTCGTAGATGGGCGCGCCATTTTCCTGGTCAACCAACTCGGCTGTGAAGTACTGTCCGTACAGTAGCGGGCGGCTGCCGTACTGCTCACGCTTGAGGTAGGAAACAAAGCTGATCAGCGTCTCGGGATCGTTTTCATCAATAGGAGGATCGTAGGCCGAACGGATCAGCACAATTGAGTAAGAGCTGTAGCCAATCAGGATTACTGTCAGGCAAAGCAATGCTGTATTGAGAATCAGTTTACCTCTTTTCTGCGACTCCCTTATGCCATATACCAATCCTCCGAGGAGAAGAATCATCATAACTGCCACGCCTGAGCCAAAGGGCATTCCCAGGTTGTTGACAAAGAATACTTCAAAATTTCCGGCCAGAGAGGGCAGACCTGGTATAATACCGACCATGATGATGCCGATGAGCACCAGGCTGATTCCCAGGGTGGCCAGTACACCTCGGGTAGTAGTCTTTTCGTAATTATGGAAATAGTAGATCAGGCCAAGTGCAGGGATTGTTACCAGGTTGAGCAGGTGGACACCGATGGACAGCCCCATCATATAGGCAATCAGGATCAGCCAGCGGTTAGCCGCAGAGCGGTCTTCAATCAGCTCCCATTTCAGAATGGCCCAGAATACAAAAGCGGTAAAAAACGAAGACAAGGCATAAACCTCCGCCTCAGTGGCAGAAAACCAGAATGAATCAGAAAAGGTGTAGGCCAGCGAGCCGATCATACCGCTTCCAATGAGCAAAACCGTCTGATAACGCGTTTCCTGTCCGTGAGTAACTTTCAGGATTTTTTTGCCAAGCAGGGTGATTGACCAGAAAAGGAATAAAATTGTGAAACCACTGCTGATCACACTCAGCATATTGATCCAGTAGGCCACCATCTGTTCATTGCCCAGAGCAAAGAAGGAAAACATGCGGCCCAGCAGAAGAAAGAATGGTGCTCCGGGAGGGTGGGGGACTTCCAGTTTATACGAAACGGCTATAAATTCACCACAATCCCAGAAACTGGCGGTCTCTTCAACGGTAGTAGCGTAAGTGAGGGTCGCGATGATGAAGACCAGCCATCCAACCAGATTGTTGACGTTCTTGTAGTTATCCAGCATGGAAGCTTGCTTATTTTTTTTTGATGTGACATTCATGCCTGCAGTGCACTTAACTTATTTTAGAATGTTATGCAAGATTAGCCTTAACAATTCAAAAATCCAATTTGTATGCAGCTATTAGCAGATCAAACAGGACATAAGTGCAACGAATCATACTGGTCTTTATGATGATGGCACTGAAAAATTAAGAAATAAGGCAGGAATCAGCGTTTGCTAATATTGTTATGCGAGATCATCTTCTGACGACTGCTCTTGAACCGGGTGGATTTGTCCTTTTTCTGACCATGTTTGGTAGCTCGTCCCTGTACCCGCTCGCGCCACATCCGGAATGATGATGGCTTCATTTCCTTGCGCATGAGTTTGATGACAATTTTTTCGGGGACGCCAAACTGTTCTTCAATGGCGTCAAAGGTTGTCCGGTCTTCCCAGGCCATTTCAATAATACGGTCAAGATCTCTGTCGCTGAGCTGGTATTTTTCAGAAGGCTTCATGGGCTTTCAACTGCAGTTTGGGACGCTTTGTTTTTAAATGACTGCCGAAAGCGCAGGCTTTCGGCAGTAGATCAATGTCTCACTATTTCAGGGAAGCGATCAGGTCTTTGTTCAGCTTTACGTAGTCAGGATTACCCGCTGCTTCTGCCAGCTGCATGGATTTCTCGGCGGATGCAATCGCTTTATCCTTATTTTTAAGGTCGGCATGGATCTTAGCCTGCAGGTGGAGCACCCAGTACTTTTTGTCATTAATATCCGCTGCCTTGTCTATCCAGCTGGCCGCCTGCTTCAGGTCTTTACCGGTGGAATGATAGTAACTGGCAGCAGCAAAGTACATATTGTCATTGTCACCGGCATTGGGCATCTGCTCCTTGATCTGGGCCATGACTTTATCATCCACATCAAAATCCTCTACCGGGATCTGTATCCTGGTATTCTCCCACATGATGTTCAGCTTGGCAGAAGTATCTGTAAGGTCAGAAAACATGATGGTGAAGTTTTCGTAAGTCTCCCTGGTTTTTTCTGACTTCACAGTAAATCGTGCGGCATCTTCCGATTCTTTGTATTCTGCGCTTCCGTTCTGGTCACCTTTACTGCTGACGATCACTGTCCACTCAGATTTACCGGGAATGGTGAATAATGCGTAATCACCGGCTTCCAGTCTTTTACCGCCCAGGCTCATGGGCTCGCTGAAACTGATCTTGGTAGCACGGTTAGCACCTGTTCTCCATAATTTGTCATAAGGCACCAGTTCTCCGAATATCTCTCTGCCTTTCATGCCAGGTCTGGAATACGCAACGTTTACTTCGGTCAGGCCGACTACCTGGCTGATTTTAGCAAAAGGACTGGGTGCAGGTGTGCTCAACTGGGCAAAACCATGGTTTGCCATGATTAGGCCAAGCATACAAATGAATAAACTGATTTTTTTCATTTTTCGTGTTTTAGTGTTAAGCCGGTAAATCTATTTCATTTTTATAATTTTAGGAAATGAAAAAAAATAACATTGTACCCCAGGAATTTTACCTGCAGCCGGATGTGGTTTCGCTAAGCAGGGCTTTTCTGGGTAAATACCTGTATACTGAAGTTGACGGTAAGTTGTGTGGAGGTAAGATAGTGGAAACCGAAGCCTATGCCCACATCAACGATAAGGCTTGTCATTCCCATCTTTCAAAGAAAACTAAACGGACCGAGGTAATGTACCGAAGTGGCGGAGTAGCTTACGTCTACAAAATTTATGGCATGTACGATCTATTTAATATCATTACCAATGTAGAGGGAAAAGCCGACGCTGTTTTGGTAAGGGCCATAGAGCCTACGGTAGGCTTGGAGGTAATGCAGGAGCGAAGAGGGGTTAATCCTGTATCTTACCGCCTTACGGCTGGCCCCGGTATGCTCAGCCAGGCGCTGGGTATCAGCAAAATGTTTTATGGCGTTCCGCTGACCACTGGCGAAAATATCTGGGTTGAAGACCATGGAGAAGAAATTGACGGGGATGCGATTCTGGCCAGCCCTCGTGTGGGCATTCCGTATGCCGAAGAAGACGCTTTGCTTCCCTGGCGTTTCCGTATCAAAGCAAATCCCTGGACCTCAAAAGCAAAATAGCTTATATGCCTGAAAACAACCGAATCGTACTCATCATTACTGACCGGCCACCTGAAAGCTGGAAAAAACACCTTCTGGCTGCAGATCCTGACCTGCAGATTGATATCTGGCCTAATATTGCGGATGAGGCTTCTTACAGCACAGCTGTGGTCTGGAAGCAAGCTGCGGGTTTGCTGGGGACTTTTCCAGGTTTGAGGCTGATAAGTTCACTGGGCGCCGGGGTGGATCATCTGGTCTCTGACCCAGCCTTGCCAGCCGGCGTAGCGGTATGTCGTATTGTGGATGATCAACTGAAGCAGTCTATGTCTAATTTTGTGGTCATGGGCGTGCTAAATTATCAGAGGGGTATGTACGACTGCTGGCAAAACCGTGTACAGGGGTTATGGCAGAAACCTGAACCGGTAGAAAAAAAGATTAAAATTGGAATCCTTGGTGTCGGAGCGCTGGGGCGGGATGCCGCGCTGAAGCTTAAAGATCTTGGTTTTGAGGTAAGTGTCTATTCCAACGCTCCTAAAAATCTGGAAGGCATCAGAAGCTTCAGTGGAGAAAAAGGACTTGATCAAATGTTGTCAAAAATTAACCTGCTGATCAACCTATTGCCTTTAACCAGCGCTACCAGGGGTATTCTAAACAAAGAGATGTTCAGTAAAATGCAGCCCGGCACTTATTTGATACAAGTGGCCAGGGGTGCCCATCTGGTTGAAAATGACCTGCTGATGGCTTTGGATGAAGGTTATCTGAGTGGTGCGTTGCTGGACGTATTTGAGCAGGAACCCCTCCCTCAGGTACATCCTTTTTGGCGCGACGAGCGCATTATGCTCACCCCACATATAGCAAGTGTTACTGATCCAGCCGCTGCTGCCCGCCAAATCGTAGAAAACCATCACAGGCTCCTGGACGGTAGACCACTTTTGAATCAGGTAGATCTTTCAAAAGAATACTGATCCAAAGTAGATAAGCAGGGCTTATTTTTTTACCTTAAACCCGATTTTTTGACTTAGCTTAATCTTATGAAAAAATTACTTTGCCCGGTTGATTTTTCATCCGATTCCTTAAATGCCCTGGAATTTGCTGCCCGTATTGCTGAACAGCAAAATGCCAGCCTTACACTCATTCATGTTTTTACAGAGCATGAGTTTGGCGAGGCCCTTTCCAAAGGTCTGCTGTCTAATCATTACAAGCAGTCAGACATTGATAACCTGGTGGGTGCTGCCGAAGATCTGTTATCAAAATTAGCGGATGAAGTAAACAAAATCAGCAAAGCCAGAGGGCTACAATTTTGTGACTATCATTTTACGTATGGTCCTCTGGAGCGTCAGCTGGTTGAATATGCTGAAGAGCATGCTTACGACCTGATCGTAATGGGTACTACCGGTGTGACAGATGTGATGGAGCGTTATATTGGTAGTAATACCGTAAGAGCCATATCCAGGGCACACTGTCCTGTTTTGTGTATTCCAGAAAATGCCCAGTACCACAAAATTAATAAGGTCGTATATGCTACTGACTACCAGATGGAGGATAACATTGTACTGAATCAGCTTTCTGCTTTTGTGCAGCCGATGCAGGCAGAGATACACATCGTACACGTAAGCCAGCAGGATAACGAAATGGAGGAGGCGATGTATACTGATTATGTTGAACAGACCAGAACCTACCTCAACTATGACAAATTGAAGTTTGCCGTTGAGTTTAACGAAGACCCGGCGCATGGTATTGATGCCTATGTGATAAGGGAGAAAGCTGACCTGGTGGCGGTTCTATATCAGCGCAAGAATTTCATTGAACGGCTGTTGGACGAGAGTACTACCAAAGATATTGCCTATTTCGCTACCTATCCTGTTCTAATTTTCAAGGAAGAGGAAGAGCCAGTTCAGGACACTGAGGAATAAAAAAGCCCCTCCATTACTGTGGAGGGGCTGAATTCTTAGCGGGAAGCAGTATTGGAAGGCACTACTTTCATCACGCCCCGCATCACCCTTGAGTGACCGGGAAAGGTACATACATAGGTATGGTCTCCTTCTGAAGGCGCTACAAAATAAATGCTTTCACTGCTTTCGGGCTGTAGTATGCAGGTATGAAAAAGGATATCGTCTGATTTTGGGATATAGCCTCGCTGAGGACCTTCCAGGCCCATTTTCATAGAAAGGTCGCTTACGTTTTCTACAGTTCCCGGTTTGGTGATTACCAGGTTATGCAGCATATCGTCATTGTTGTTAAAGCTAAGCTGCACTTTTGCCCCGGCAGGCACTTCAAAGTTTTTGACGTCAAATTTCAATCCGGGCTCGGTACCAATATTGATCACAATATCCGGCCCGTTTGCCCAATCGGTCGGCATTTCTGTAACGCGTTTGCGCTCATCCCAGCCACAGCTGATGGTATTATCCATATCATGGCTCATCGTGGTACTGGCGGCGATCATAGGTTCAGCACCATCTCCTTCCGGGATATTGTTCAGGGTATAGTATGAGACTGGATGCAGGAGCTCCTTGCCATTGGCTGCACGTACACCGTTGGCTTTAAGTTCGTGTATGTAACCTTCCCGAAGGCCGTCTACAAATAATCTTACCGTTTTCCGGTCATCTGATACGGTGATTCCGCGTACAGGGCATGCCTGCTGCTGGATAATGGGGCTACCGTAACTGCGATGATAGCTATAAGTAAAACTTGTCATGACATAAGCAGCGAGGTCCTGAGCAGTGGCAGGATCTACTGGCTGGGTAAATTCAAGCTCAAACCCATCGCTTTTGGCTTTCATGGTTTTGACCTCAAAAGGAGTTTTTCCTGTCCAGTTTAGTTTCTGCAAGCCGTACATTTCCTTGCCAGTAGAGGCCCAGCCCCTGCTGGTCATTCCTACGAAAAGAGAATTATCACTTCCCCAGGCCATTCTGAGAATACCGGAAGAAAAGCCTTCCCGGAAAGGAAAACAGGCTCCCTGGTATTCCCCATTGACTTTCTCCAGGAATACCCGCATGATTTTGCTATGCCCCTGATCGGCCACCAGCATCTGACCAGCAAATGGTCCAAAAGCCCCAGCAGTAGTATCAGTTAAGATGGCAGAAGTTGAGATTCCCATAATAGTATGGGGAAACCAGACAGTAGGGACTTTCAGGCTGGATACTTTTTTGGCAAATTCATGCATCAGGCCCACTGAATCCGGTATAGTCTCAGGTTTTAGCTTCAAAGGTGATAGCGGATCAGAACTCCACTTAAGTCCGGCAGGATTTCCAGCAAAATCTCCTTCTTCCAGGTGGGTAATTCTCCCTGAACCTATCCAGTCACCCTGGTTTTCCGCATAAAACACCTCGCCATCTGCATCAAAACCGAACCCGGCCGGAGACCTTAGCCCTGTAGCAACAGGGGTCATTTTACCGTCTTCGGTTATTCTGATCATCCAGCCACGCCATTTAGACAGGCTGGCTCCATAGCCAACCCAGGCCAGGTTGAGTGTGACGAGCATATCCCCATTGGGCAGAAAAAGCGGTCCATATGAATATTCATGATAATTTCCAGATAATGGCCAGCTGTAGATCGTCTGAAAACGGTCGGCCAGGTCATCACCATTGGTATCATAGATTTTGGTCAGCTCTGCTCTCTGAGTGGTATATAATGCGCCATTTCGGTAGGCCAGGCCCAGAGGTTCATGCAAACCTGAAGCAAATCGCTTATATCCAGGCTTAATACTTCTTTTCATGTATGGATCATCAATGAGCCATATTTCTCCTCGGCGGGTTGCCACGGCTAGCCGGTCATCTGGCATCAAAGCCATGCCTCCCACTTCCAGTACGATATCTTCCGGTATAGGGATCGTTTTAATCTGGTAGAATTCACTTTCTTTCTGGCTGGATTCACTTTGTGCAAGGACACCGCCTACAGAGATGAACAAAGCCAGGATGCTGAGTATAAATTGGTTGAATTTCATGAGTTTTCAGTTTACCAGATGATATCGTATTTGATTTTTAAAGGATTTTCAGATGCAATCAGCGGCAGGATAAGCTGCTGCTTACCTCGGTCATTTCGGATAAGGGGCTGACCATTTCCGTTGCGAACTGGTTGCAGGTAATAACTTTTATCATCAATGGCATAAGACCCATCAGGTAGTAATTCAATCGTCTCTCCTTCTGCCAACAGACAATACATCTGCGAATATGGCTCAGCCGAATCAAAAGTGAGTTCCCTGCTGATACTATGCTGGCTTGAATCTGCATGGATAAAATCTTCTATCGCTACATGGTCCATCCTATAGAGAAAGGAGGGCATACCATCCTCTTTCAACTCAAATCCCCGATATTGAAACGGGCCATTTTCCATATCCAGCGAATCTGGCCATGGGTCGTCTTCGTTGCTGAGTTGCACAATTAGAGGTCTAGCTGTAAAATCCACGGCACTACCGAGTGGCTTGGCCAACTGTGCTTCTCCTCTCTGATGCCACATGTCAGTAGCATCCAGAAAATCCCCTCTCCATCCAGAAAGTATGGCTCCGCTGCTGAGGTCATGGGCAAAATTGATCTGCATGGGAGTGCCTACGGTAATGGTGTGGGTATACTTTTTTCCTTTGTGGTTAAAAAAACCTCTTTGCATAGCTACTGCATTCTCAGCATCTACCACCATTGGTTCTGGTTGTTGAGGGGTGGGTACTGAGGATGCGGCATGGAGCCTTGTTTTGGGAATTTCAGGCCCTTCATATGCAAGGCTTAAGCCTCTGCGCCAGGGGCGGTTGTTTTTAAGGAATATCAGTGAAAAATCATGATTCCCTTCTTTCAGTACCAGGCTACCAAAAGCATGTTCATCCATATCCTGGGCAAGACGGTTATCCGCCACAGTATCGCCATTGATAACAAGTCGGGCAGGACCGTGCGCACTCAGATCAAATAAATATTTACCTTCTTTGGGTGCACTTAGTTGACCGTCAAACCTGATAGCAAATCGGTCAAAATCACCGGCTGCCTGATAGCTAAGCGAATCACTTTTGCCTGTTTTATCAGGTTCGAGCTGACTTAGGGTGTCAAAAGAATCGTATTCCCCCTGGAACAAAGCATAACTGAGATCAGCCAGCCTTATCTTATCCTGCCCGTAGGTTTTGTAGCGAATATTTCTCAGTGCCACAGGACCGTGATCACCCTGTATGACCAATGGACCTTTTGGGGCTTCGTCATCAAAGAAAGCACTACGAGTAGGCCCGCTGACTTCAACATTTTCCTGCACCAGGCTACCGTTGAGGTAAACTTCAAGAAAACGAGCGTTAGCTATTTTTTTACCATTTTCATCAAATCTCGGCGCCTGAAACCTAACTTTGATATGCTGCCACAAACCGGGGGCTCGACTTGCATTGATCAGAGGTGGGTAGCCTTCATAACCTTTCTTTGACTGCTCATCCCAACGCTGGTATATCGCGCCGCAATCAGAAAAGCTGACTTCTTTTTTCCCCCAGCTGTCAAATAGTTGTACTTCATATCTCCCCTGAAAATATATGCCAGAGTTTGAGCCTTTGGGCATCACAAAATTTGCTTCAAAATCAATATCTCCATGTTCAAAATCAGTATACAGGTCCTGCCGGTTCTGTTCATCAGGTAAATTGGCAATGATGCCCATTCCAGGTTCTGTTTCCAGGTGATGCTGGCTATTACGGTCAGCATAAATGTTTCCGGCTATTTGCCAGTTTTTAGCTTCAAGATCTCGGAAACCTTCAAAATTTTCCAATGTGATCGTTTGCGAGGGTAGACTAGAGATATTATCAGTGTCCCGGACTTCTGGTTCGCATGAGAGCAGAATAATGGCGTTGAATAGTATTAGTGAAGTTGATATGATTAGGTTTTTGTTCATGCTATAGTAGATTAATAAAAATCTAATATAGCAAATAATCACTTTTTGAAAGGTGAATTCATATGTAAAGCCCTAGAAATATCATTCTACCTTCTTTTTATCGGGAAGAACTACGCCTACCAATCCTTTAACCTGTTTTTCCATCTCTTCGTCCTCGTATCTGCTGAGGTCAGACAGCTTTCTTTTTTGGGCTTTGATTGCTTCCTTCCTGCAAAGAAATGCAATGATGAAATTGGCGATAATGGGTAAAAAGCAACCAATGGTAAACCATAGCCAGAATGAGCGTCCATGACTATAGGCAAAGTATCCCGTGACTGCAGGAATCGCAAAAAGGAAGGCCATACCGATGAGAGCAAAATCCAGTAGCATGTGCAGTGACTTTCTTGATTTGTTCTACCTTAAACTGAATTTAATGAGAATTGATTTCAATTTTTTTGCCTCATATCTCCGTCATTGGGTGTAAGGAATAAGGCTGAGGAATTCAAATTTGTGTTTTATTAACTCGTAGTGCTTCAATTTATATTTGAAGCTTATTGCTATTTGTACTATTCAAATATAGTTCCTTTCTGATTCTGGACTATTTTCTTTAAAATGGACAAAGTAATATTTTTCAAAGAAATAGTTTTACTATTCTTATTAAACCTTCCATATTTGTAACAACTACAGGGAATAAAAACGAATTCAAATTAAAATAATCTACTTCATGAAAAAATTTTTATTGATCTGCACGTTTCTGTGCGCTGCCTCATTGAGTTTTGCTCAGGAATACAAATACCACCCAATATTCATCTATAATTTCAGCAAATATATAGAGTGGCCTGCGGATAAAAACAACCAGGATTTCATTATCAGTGTGGTTGGAAATAACAGTGCTTACCGGGAAATGCTGGATATTGTAGAAAAAAAGAAGACGATTAAAAACAGAAACCTGGTAGTCAAAAAGTGTAATAGTATGGATGAGGTAGGTAGCAGTGATGTTCTGTTTGTAACGAAACACGAAAGAATCAGCCCAGAAATCATACAGGCCAAGCAACAAAAAGGAACGCTAATTATTACAGAACACGATAATATGGCTGAGCAGGCTTCACATATCAACTTCATTCTGACTGAAGATTCAAAAATTGGATTTGAACTCAATTCTGCACTGGCAGAGGCTGCAGGATTAAAAGTTTCTAACTCATTAGCCGGACTGGCTAAGAAGACTTATTGATGTAGTTTTTTACTTTGTGGTTTGAGCTAAGGCTTCGGCGAGTGGCATATGCCTCATTGCTGAAGCCTTTCTTATTTCACACCACCCTGTCGATATCAAAAGATTCCAACAGATCAGCTACCCTTTTAACGAACAGGCCACCCAATGCCCCATCTACTACGCGGTGATCATAGGAATGGGACAAGTACATTTTACTACGGATACCAATTGCATCACCTGATGACGTCTCAATTACACTGGGTTTTTTTACTATTGAGCCTATGGCCAGTATAGCTACCTGAGGCTGCATGATGATCGGAGTACCCATGATATTACCGAAAGAACCAATATTTGACATAGTATAAGTTCCTTCAGATAGTTCATCTGCAGTCAGTTTGTTATTTCTGGCCTTTTCTGCGAGTTCATTTACCTTCTTGCTCAATCCGATCAGGCTTAACTGGTCGGCATTTCTGATTACCGGAACGATCAGGTTTCCATTTGGAAGCGCTACCGCCATGCCAACATTAATGTTTTTTCGCTTGATTATCTGGTTACCACTTACTGAAACATTGATCATGGGAAAATCCCTTATAGCCTGAGCTACTGCTTCTATAAATATGGGAGTGTAAGTGAGTGGTTCTCCTTCTCTTTTTAGAAACTCGTCCTTTACTTTGTTTCTCCACTTAACCAGGTTAGTAACATCTGCTTCTACAAATGAGGTGACATGCGCAGAGATTTGCTTGGATTCCAGCATTCGCTGAGAAATCATTTTGCGCATACGGTCCATTTGAATTATTTCGTCACCGGAGGATGGCTCAACTTCAGAAGCGCTGCGTTGAGGTTGCGTTGATATTGGCGCTGTGGTTGATTTGGGTGTATTTACATAATCCAGTATATCCTTTTTGGTTACTCTTCCTTCTTTGCCACTTCCTTCAATTTTATCCAATTCAGCTTCGGATATTCCTTCTTCCCGCGCTATATTTTTTACCAGAGGAGAATAAAACCTTCCTCCCTGTTTTTTTTCAACTGTCTTATAAGCGACTTTAGAAGTATTGGCTGGCTTTTTTTCAACAATAGTGTTGGTTTCAGCTATAGCACTTTCCTGATCTTTCTCTTCTGTATCATTTTGTCCGTTTTGTTGTTCAATGATGGCTATCGGTTTTCCGACTTCCGCTACTTCACCTTCCTGTACCAGAATTTTCTTGAGAATTCCACTGTGGGTGGCTGGTACTTCAGTATCTACCTTGTCTGTTGCTACCTCCAGCACAGAATCATCCTGCTCGATTTGGTCTCCTTCCTTCTTCAGCCACTTGAGGATAGTCCCTTCCATGATACTTTCACCCATGCGGGGCATCAACATTTCAACTGTTGTCATTTACTCGGGTTAATTTGTGAACGTTCAAATTTAGCTCTTTACTTTGCCAATTCAAGTGAAGTTGCTGTACAAATAAAGAAATTGCTGAATACACTGGATAACCATTTACAGAAACGCTTGATTATCTTGAGCAAAAATGAAAAATTCCTTCCGGAAACGATTTTTCCAGAAGGAATTAAAAAGCTAATGTAACGTAATGTTGCAGCCTATTTTACGACGGCATGCGTAGAGGCAAACTCATTGTAAGGAATAGCATCTTTACCATTCAGAGACAGTTTTTCGTTAATGGCCCTTAAATGATGGTCAAGTCCAATTTCTGATCCGGGTACAAAACCAGGCACAGTAATCACATGGGCCAATACGCCACCATACCCGCGATGGGCTATTCCTCTGGGTAAGTACACCAGATCACCTACATTAAGTTTGGTTTCTTTAAGCAACGTGTCAGTTTCATTTGCATCTACCGAAGATGGATCCTTTATGGTTTCTACCTTGTCTGAAGTATATAAGCGTGCTCCTGGCATAACCATCTGAACGAGGTAAAACTCGTCAAAACCCCCTTCTTTAGGATGGTAATGGGTAAATGAGTCCATAATTCTTACGCGATGTGCGTTCAGGGCATGATATTGATACGGTCCAACTTTATCCAGCCAGGTGAGCAAAATCCTACGGTAAGCATTGTTTTCAGTGGCGCAGCCCCCCGGAACGTCAGTAATGTTGGGGTCCCAGTCCGGTCTGATATAACTCGGAATGTTTTCAGGTAGCGGTTGTGGAACAGTAAATACCAGGGCATCAAATGATTGGTCTGCTTCTAAAGAGATGGAAGGAGCCAGGTGAATAATGTCACCCACCGTGAAACTAGAGGTGTCTTCGCCAGTAACCCGGGCAATACCCTCGCCACCCTGAATGAAAACCAGACGATTGGACTGATTTGCAGCAATTTTATTAGCATTTGAAATAAAATGCATATCGTAACCGGTATTACGTTCAGTAAAGGTTTCCCTCATCCGGGCAAAACCAGTGGTGTCTCCTTTGCTGAGCTGTACTACCTGCATTTCTGCCTGTTCTTCTTTCTTACTTTCTAGTTTCTTGCTTTCTTGGGTGTCCGGTTTAGATGCCATAAAAATAGAGGCGATCAGGAAAAGTGAAAAAAAATAGATCAATAAGTTAGTCATGAGTGTGCTAGGTTTATTTGCTTTTGGAATTTAGTCAAATATTGGAAAAATTGAAAGGACGGAGTAGTGAAGAAATAAATACACGCAAGGCATTTCTCTGTTTTCTTACTGTAACGGCTGAATCTGGTATGGCGTTACTACTAGTTTTTGTTCAGTGAACATCCGGCCTCTGCTTAAATTTTTTTCTTCCGTAGCATGGCCAAAACATGTGATTATATTATTATGGCTCAGACTATAGGCACAACAATAATAACGCTGAATAGATTATATTACTGTCACCATTAAAGATTTTCCATGTATACAGCTATTTTTCTGCTTTTAGGTGGTATTTCAATTTTTTTTATATACCGTGGATTTCAGGCAGAACAAAAAAACAAACTCTGGATAGGAGGTATCCTGGGGCTTTTCACAATCAGCCTTTCGGGATTGATGAACTTCTGGGGAGATATGCTCTGGTTTCAGGCAGTAGGCTATGGGGACCGATTCTGGATCGCTACCCTCACCCAGTGGGGAATGTCTCTGTTAAGCTTGCTGATCGGCGCTTCTCTTGTGTGGCTTTTGTCCTGGAAAGTTGGCTACCAGAACCGCTACATTAAAAAACTGGGAATTACTTTAGGAGGATTTATCGGTATGGTATGGGGTTACGCTAACTGGCAGGTATTTCTCCAGTTTCTTTATAGTGTGGAGACCGGCGTAAGCGAACCCATTCTTGGTAAGGATACTGGTTTCTACCTGTTTATATTGCCCTTCCTGAGTAATCTGTATTCATTTTTTTTAATGCTGTTTGTGATTTCTTTGGCGGTATCCCTGCTTTCTATTTTTGTCAACAGGAGTGGTGGTACTACCCTTGAGTTTGTCACGCCTGATCATCCCAGTGAGGTGGACAATAAACTCATCAATTCTGTTTATCTAAATAGCGGCTTGATTTTAGTTTTACTATCTTTTGGCAAATACCTGGATCGTTTTCAGCTGATGTACTCTGAAATGGGGGCCGTTCATGGTCCCGGTTGGACAGATGACCATATTCGTCTGCCTGCATACACTTTGGTGATCATCGTTACCCTGATAGCCGGCCTTATGCTGATACTACCCGGCGCCAGGGATAAATACCTCCACTGGGTAATGCGCAAACAGTTTATCCCGCTCAAAGCATATCCTATAGTAGCCCTTTTTGTCTTTCCTATTGTTTTTGTGGTGTGGTTTCTTTGTATTTCAGCGGTACCAGGTGTGTTTCAGTGGCTGAGAGTCAATCCCAACGAAATAACCTTTGAAAAGCCTTATATCGTCAATAATATCGCATTTACCCGACTTGGCTTTAACCTTGAAGATGTGGAAGACCGTGAATTTCCAGCTGTGGATGAATTTACAGCGGAGATGGTAGAAGACAACCGGGAGATTTTTAACAACATTCGACTGTGGGACTGGCGTGCCCTGGATGCGGTATATGAACAGTTCCAGGAAATCAGGCTGTATTATGAATTTACCGACGTAGATGTAGATCGTTATGTCATTGACGGAAATTATCAGCAGGTGATGGTTTCGGCCCGGGAAATGGAGCCGAGCAACCTACCGGATCAGAGTCAGACTTTCGTCAATGAGCGATTTAAATACACCCATGGATATGGTATTACCCTGACCAATGTCAACGAATTTACCCCGCAGGGGCTGCCTAATTTATTGATCAAAAATATTCCGCCTGAAAGCACCAAAGAAAGCCTGAAAGTAGAACGTCCGGAAATTTATTACGGAGAACTGACCGACTCTCACGTAATCGTCAATACAGAAGAAAAGGAGTTCGATTATCCGCAGGGTGAAGAAAACGTTTACGTACGGTATCAGGGTAGCGGTGGGGTAGAGATCAGTAACATTTTCAGAAAGTTCATCTTTGGTTACATGTTTGACGGCACTCCCCTGTTTTTCTCCACATACCCTACCAGTGAAAGCCGCATCATGTTTCACCGGAAAATATCCGACAGGGTAAAAAAACTGGCTCCATTCCTCCATTTTGAAAATGACCCCTATGTCGTATTGATTGACGGTCAGCTGAAATGGATTATTGACGCTTACACCATTTCGGACAGGTTTCCCTACAGTGAGCCTACCAGCGGACAGGAAAACATTGAATACCAGGAAGGCGAAACCCGTAGGACACTTGTCACCCGCCTTGATCCGCAACTGAGCGGTGTCAACTATATTCGTAATTCAGTGAAAGTAGTGGTAGATGCCTACAATGGTGATGTTGATTTTTATGTGTTTGATCCCGAAGACCCTATCATTCAGGTCTGGATGAAGATTTTTCCTGATGTTTTTAAAAGTAGGGAAGATATGCCGGACCAGATTGAGGCCCATATTCGTTATCCTGAAACGATGCTGCTTACCCAGGGGCTGGTTTATGCCAAATATCATATGACCGATCCGGAAGTTTTCTATAACCAGGAAGATCTCTGGATAAGGGCCACCGAAAAATATTATAACCAGGTGCAGCCAGTGCAGCCTTATTACATCATGTGGCAGCTTCCGGAGTCCGATCAACTGGAGTTTTCTCTGATACTTCCATTTACGCCCAAAAACCGCCAGGTAATGATTGGTTGGATAGCGGGTCTCTGCGATCCGGAAAATTACGGCCGTTTGATTGCCTACCAGTTTCCTAAAGAAAAAAGGGTGCTTGGGCCCCAGCAGGTTGAAACCAAAATAGACCAGAATCCTTTTCTCTCCAGTCAACTAAGTCTTTGGGATCAGCGGGGATCAAATGTTATTCGCGGTAATGTACTGGCCATACCAGTAGAAGAAACCATCATTTATGTAGAACCCATTTACCTACAGTCCGAAACAGCTGCTTATCCGGAATTAAGGCTGGTGGTGGTCATGCATAATGATGATCTGAGTTATGCAGAAACTTTTGAAGACGCTCTGCAAGGCTTGTTTAGTGACGCTTTAGCCCAGACCCCCGAAACCTCCATTCAGGGCATTTTACCGGAAGAGCAGGTGGATACACAGGAAGATGCTGTACAGGAAAGAATCCCTGTTGATGGTGATCAGTCGCTCATCAGGCAGGCCAATGAGGCTTTTGAACAATACCTTGAGTATACCGGAGAAAAGAATTTTGACGAGGCTGCCCGTCAGTTGAACCGACTGCAGCGTCTACTGCAGCAACTCTCTGAAGAAGAACAAGTTGATGTGAGCAGCCCCGGCCTTAGCAGTAGTGGTGGTTAAGCTTATTTTTCGCAACCAAACTGATTATGCGGCAGCTTGAGTGATTTGATTTCCTTACAAAATGCCGCCTGATCAAGCTGGTCATTATCTAGTTGATCCAGCAGATTTTCCAGCTTTTTGGTATAACCATCAAAATCTGCATCCTGGTGGTCCTGTTGATAGACATCAAAGTAAGATTTGGAACTGTGGGGTGTAGACAGGAACCTTTTCAGTTTATCGCGGTAATCCTGCTTGCTATCTTTGTCCATTTGTTTTGCTTTTTAAGGTGAAAAAATCTGTTTTCAGCTACTTAACCTTTATACCCTAAAGATGTTGGGCGGATAGAGAAAGACTGGCACTGGAAAACAAAGGGTGATTTTGCCTAATACTCGAAATAAGTGTTACACTCCTTCAGTTGAGAAACATTCTTTGACTGGATTAGCTTAAGTGAGTAAGCGCATTTTTTTTTCACTTCAACTTTTTTAACCTATGTCCAAAGAGGAGCTCTCCGATATTTACGAATTTGAAAACCAGGAATGGCTGGACTCCCTGGAGTATCTGCTGGAAAACGAAAGTCCCGAAAGAGTCCGGGAAGTGCTCACCAAACTGCAGCAGAAAGCCGAATCAGAGGGCGTAAGCATCACTTCTAAGGTCAACACTCCTTATATCAATACCATTTCTGCCGAAGAAGAGGATGACTATCCCGGCGACCTGGAAATGGAGAAAAAAATCAGTAACCTGATTCGCTGGAACGCCATGGCCATGGTGATCCGGGCCAACAAAAAATCCAGCGGCATAGGCGGACATATCTCTACCTATGCCTCTTCCTCAGATCTTTTTGAAGTGGGATTTAACCATTTCTTTCGCGGCAGTGAAGATGGTCAGCAGGCTGATCTGGTCTATTTCCAGGGGCATGCTTCTCCCGGCGTCTATGCCCGTTCTTTCCTGGAAGGTCGTTTTGATGAGGAAAACCTGGACCATTTCCGTAGAGAAATTGTCTCCGAAAAAGGCTTGTCCTCTTATCCCCATCCTCGCCTGATGCCCGAATACTGGAGCTTCCCCACCGTATCCATGGGGCTTACTGCGGTACAGGCCATTTACCAGGCCCGCTTTATCAAATACCTGGAAGACCGCAAAATCAAAGAAAAATCTGATCAGAAAGTATGGGCTTTTCTGGGAGACGGGGAAATGGATGAACCTGAATCTATTGGCGCGCTGCCCAACGCCAGCCGCGAGAAACTGGATAACCTCATCTTTGTAGTCAGCTGTAACCTGCAGCGCCTGGACGGCCCGGTACGAGGAAACTACAAAGTGATCCAGGAACTGGAAGG
>CAZFFW010000067.1:0-26458 GCA_964518125.1 uncultured Porifericola sp. | reverse complement strand
CAGCGGGAGACGGCAGGAATTTTAACAGTTTATCACTATATTCAAACAACGCAACTGAAAGAACATACATTTACCAGTACATTGAAAAAAAGGATTATCTACTGCTGCAGCGCGGCTGCCCTCTGCCTGTTTAGTGGACGCTTAGCGGCCCAATTCAGTGATTCACTCCAGCTAAATACCAGTGCACTGACTACGGTCGCCGGGCAGTCTGGCATGCCGCAGTGGCAGGTCGCCAACCAGTATGGAATTTTTGAAAACCAGTCCTTCAATGGGCTGCTGAGGGCACAGGCTCTGCTGCCCTATGACGATAGCCTGAAGTTCAGCCTTTCTGCCGGGCTGGATGGGGTGGCATTGGTCGGCGCAGATCAATCAAAACTGCTACTGCAGCAGGCTTTTCTAAAGCTAAAGTATGACTGGCTGGAATTCTGGGCCGGTCGTATAGAACATACGCTGGGTAGCCCTCCGGCTGATTTATCCTCGGGTTCACTGGCCATGAGCCCCAATGCCCGCCCTTTTCCCATGTTGCAGTTTCGAGTGGATGACTACACGCCCATTCCTTTTACCCGGGGCTATGCGGCTTTCAAAGGAAATATTGGCCATGCCTGGTTTGAAGATGATAGGTATATTTCCCGGCCCTATCTTCATTTTAAGTCCCTCTACCTGAAATTTGGCGGCAGGCTGCCGGTAAACCTTTTTGTGGGACTGGTGCATTTTGCCCTCTGGGGAGGGACACATCCTTCCAGCGGTGAAATTTCGTCAAGCCCTGCTGACTACTGGCGGGTAATCCGCGGAAAGGGCGGCCTTAATAGCAATTTAAGCAGTGAAAATGCCAATGCCTTGGGAGATCATTTTGGCAATGGGGAATACGGCCTGGAAATTCAGCTGCCGGCTTTCTCACTGAAACTGTATACCCAAACCCCCTTTGAAGATGGTAGCGGGCTGGAGTACCTGCTATCCAACCGGGACAGGCTGCTGGGAGCGCACCTGCAGAAGCAGGGAAACGGCTGGTTCAGGGAGCTGGTGTATGAATACCTGCATAGCCGTCATCAGAGCGGGCCCGGTTTGCCCGACCCCTTTGATGGCTTATCCCGGGATGACCTGGGACCCAATTTTGGTTATGCCTACAGCGGGCGCGATGATTATTACAATAATGCCGTTTACCGTTCAGGGTGGACCTACCTGGGCCGGATTGTGGGTACGCCCTTGTTCATGACCGAACAGGAGGCCAGCCGGCACCTGGAAAATGTCAACAAATTTGCCCAGGATATTGTCAATAATAGGGTAGTGGCACACCACCTGGCGGTCAAAGGCGGGGTGAAAAAATTCAGCTACCGGGCCATGTTCACCTATAGCAATAACTATGGTACCTATGCCGGCCTGAATGGTGGACAGGAGGGCTGGCTCAGCCAGAAACCAGCGCTCTTTGCCGATTATGCCTATGCTTTTAAAACGCCGCTCTGGCAGTTGTATAGCGTGCTGGAAGCCACCTACCAAAGCAGCGATAGGGTGGGGTTCATGGCCAGCCTGGGCTATGACACCGGTGAAATGTATGAAACCCTGGGGGTGATGCTGGGGCTGCAATGGCGGTTAACGCAACCGCTCTAGGCGCTTGCTGCCTTGCCGGATTGCACCTGCTTTCTTGCTCGCCCTATATTCTGCGCCAGCCGTCGAGTGTACGGCCCAGCAATTTTTCCACATGGCATATATCCGGCTCGTACAGTGAGAGGAGCTTCAGGCTTTGTTGCTCACTCAGGCTAGGCATACTCTCTGCGCCTCCATAGACCTTTTTGAGTCCCAGCGCCTTGCCAAATTCTACCAGCCCGTGGAGCTTACGCGCTTTCAGGCTGTCCACTGCCCGGGCGGCATAGCGGGCCAGCCAGGCATAGCGGGGGAGGCCAGCCTTATTGACCTTTTCATGGATGACCTCAGGCATGTAGTCTGTGTCCACGGACAAAAAGCTTAATACCTTTTGCAGTACGGTTTCCGGCTGCTGTATGATGTCTTCCAGCAAGGTGATGCTGATATGCTCCTCCGGGAAATGCGCATACCAACGGCTGAGGTGCTCCCTGTATTTACCGGAATCAATGATCCTGGGTATTTGTAGTACTGCCTGGTCAAAATCACTGCTGACCCGACCCTTTCTGAGGTGATGCAGAAAGAGCGACCTGGTTCTGTGGACAGGATGCCGGAGGCTGATTAAAATCCTGGCCTCTGGGAAATGTTGGGCAATTCGGGCAGGGGCTTCAGCGGTATCAAAATAGCCGGGGGTAATTTCTCCGCAGCGCTGCCCTGCCCGGCAGTGGCTGAAGTAGGCCATATACTGCTGCAGGTCCGCTGTATAGTAACGGTCAAAAAATTCCAGTTCTTTGGTAGCCTTTGGCAGGCAGAGTTGCGGATGCTGTCCCAGCACCTCGTGAAGCCAGCTGGTACCGGTTTTTTGGGGGCCAATGCCAATAAATTCAATGCGCTTGTGCATACTGATGATCCGTTTGGGCTGGTATATGATGGGTATTTCCTGGTGCATAGCCGGGCTTAGTCGCTGGCCTGGCTGTTTAGGTATTGACAGAAAGTGGGGCAGCCGGGGAAAAAGTCCTGTCGGGGACAAGCATTCGCAGCAGGGCCAGGTATTGCCGGCTCCATGCCTGCTGGGAGTAGCGCTGCTCGCCCAGTCGGGCGGAGGCTTCTCCCATTTTCAAGGCGGCCAGCGGGTGATCCATCAGCCATCGCAGCCGCTCTGCCAGCCCCTCCACATCGTCCAGGGAGACGAGAAAGCCATTTACTCCATCCATGATAGCATCCGGGATGGCCCCGGCCCTGGTGCCTACTACCGGCAGGCCGGCAAAGAGCGCTTCGCGTAGTGCCCGCGGCACACCCTCATTGTCAGAGCAGATGACAAAGGCCCGGGATTCGGCCAGCAGTTCGGCTACCGCTGCGCTCCAGCCTGTCAGTGCAACATAGGGCGTAAGCCCGTTTTCCTGGATGTAGTCCTGCAGCCTCTGCAGATAAGCTTCTTCCCGTACGGAGCCTACCAGCCTGAGCCTGATCCCAGGGTAGTCTGCCACCAGTCTTTTGAGAGACTTCAGGAGCATGAGCTGATTTTTTCTCTGGCTGATGATACCGATACTGATCAACTGGAAAACAGTAGACTTTGGGGTTTTGTAGTTCAGGGCCAGCGCCAGTTCCTGTCTGCGCTCCTCATCTATCCCGGGACTGATCGTGTGGAATTTCCTTTTGAAAAGGCGGTACAAGGTCCTGCCGAAAACTGCCTGCTGCTGGGATGCTGCCTGGGTCACGACTTTATCAGCAAGCAGCAGCCCCAGGCTATGCAGCAATTTTACTATGCCGCGGGAAGGGTATTCCATACCCACATCCCAGACGAGGGGCCTGCCCGACAGTAGCGCAGCAAAACCAATGTACATGACTGATTTAATATTTCTGGCCCAGATGACTGAATACTGCTCTTGCCGGAGGTGGCGATACAGCCGGTAGTTGTAGCCGAGTAGTGCCAGCAGGCTTTTTACTTTGGTCCAAAGCCCGTAACGCAGCAGCTGCCCGTCCTGGGGCTGTAGCAAAGGGGGAAGCGGTATATGCTGTATGGGAAAACCTCTCTTCCGGCTTTCCTCCAGCAAAGGGCTCTCCGTCTGGGTGAGTATCTCAACTTCTATGGCGGAGGCCCGCAGGCAGTCCGCCAGGCTCAGCAGGTGTCTTACGCCCCCGGTCATGCTTTTATTGTAGGGATAAAAGAGCAGCATTTTGGTCCTGGGGGAGGTAGCAGTGGTCTCTATCATAGCTTTTTGTTTATGGCTAGGCAGGCACTTCCTCATGCTTAAGTAAGCTTATGAAGAGCCTTTCATAGCGTTTTGCGATCAGCGAGGGGCGGAAGTCTTCAGCCCTTTTTTTTCCATTCCGGGCGATCTGCTGCCGGAGGGTCTGCTTGTCGAGCAGCTGTATGATCCCCTGGGCCAGTGCAGTAGTATCTCTGGGTGGTACCAGGATTCCGCAGCCGGCAGTGATAATTTCTGCAGGCCCGAAAGGGCAGTCGGTAGCCACTACCGCTGTTTCACAGGCCATGGCCTCAACAAGCACGTTACCAAATCCTTCGTAGACGGAAGACAGCACAAAGACGTCTGCGGCAGCCATGTAGGGGTAGGGGTTGGGCTGAAAACCCAGGAGGTGGACATGGTCCTCCAGTTGGTACTGCCGGATCATTTCTGCCAGCTGCTGGCGCATTTTTCCTTCACCCAGTATCCAGAGACTGGCCTCCCGCGCCTGTAGCACCTCAGCAAATGCCCGGATAAGGTAGGGATAACCTTTCTGGTAGGTCAGCCTGCCACAGGCCAGCAGCAGAGGCTTGTCTGCAGGGCGCTCTACGCCTCCTGCTTTCAGCAGGTCTTCCAGCTGTTCGTCCATTCCGATATTATAAATGACCTCGGTTTTCTCCCTGAGAACGGGCGCCAGATTGAGCATATCCCTGGCGACACCCTGGCTGATCGCTACCAGCCGGTCAGCCAGGGGGTAGTATCGGGGAATCGCACGGAGTATCAGCCTATGGACAGGATTAAATCGCCTGGCGTAGGCCTGGCTGATCGTATTCTGGATGCCTAAGATTACTTTAGGCCGATGTCGCAGGGGCCGGATGGCCGCCAGGGCAATGAGGTTGTGGATATCGGTCAGGGCGAACAAAAGATCAGGACTCTCCTTTTGAACGATTTTCCGCAGGGGGCGCAGGCAGGTCCACCTGGCCAGTGACTTGGAGATCCGGAAGGCAAAGCGGCTGCCAACTTTGCGCAGCCGGATATGGGGGGCCAGCGCCTGCTCATAACTACCGCTCCTGGAGGGAGTCACCACGCTGATCTCAAAGCGCTCCGGTGGCAGCTGGTTGACAAGCCGCAGCAGGTGTTTTTCCGCCCCACCGCCGCCCAGGTAGGAACAGAAAATCAGTAGCCTGATAGGTTTTATATTTTGATCCATCCGATTTTTAGTCTGGGAGGTATGACATGTATAAACCACAATATGATGAGCAGGGCAGTCAGCGACTGAAAGCTTTTTACCATCCCCATGTTACCGGGCTGGAAGTAAAAGAGCAGGATGATGAAAACCAGGTGGCTGGCCGGGTTTCCTTTGTTCGCCAGAAAAAAAGTGGCCAGCCATCTAAGGAATATGCCATAGAGCAGGTATACCAGCAGTACACCCAGGAAGTGAAAATTCCAGTAGGCTTCTATGACCGTCCCCGGCGGCATCGCGCCCTGGTTATTGTGCAGCACATTGCCCACATAATACCCAGCCGAGTGGGGCTTATCCGGCCAGATCGCACGAGGGACAAAAAACAGCAAAGCGCCCAGATAGGTCTTTCCCCACAACAAACCTGCGTCACTGATCCCCTTGGCGACTACCACTACATCAGGATTCTTGCTGCTCCTGTCTTCAATTTCCTCTGAATATGCCTCCAGGAAATAGCCTACATCATACTGCGTCAGGATGTCCCAGTTGGTCTCATTCCCGCTGAAGGAGCTCCTTCTGATTTCACCCAGGATGGCTACTAGCAGTATGGCCCCGAAGGCAAGCCCTATCAGGCGGAAGGTGGGTATTTTCCTGCTTCTGAGCATATAGATCAGGAAAAGGAGTAGGGCAGAAAATATGATGGAGGAGCGAGACCCTCTCAGCAGGAATTGTGAGGGAAGGGTTATCAGGACTGCCAGCCAGAATAGCGGGTTTTTATAGGCGTTTTTGTCGTAGGCGAACCACACCAGAGTTGCCAGGTATCCAAAGTTGATGAAAGCAAAATAGATACCCTCCCCGGCGAGTTCCTCATGCCTGCGGCCTCCCATGCTGCTGTGATGCTCGGTAAGTCCTCCTTTGCTGCTTAAATAATAGAGCAGTGCCAGCAGCGAAATGCTGACAATGAACAATACTTTGGTTTTTAACCCCTTGGGCAATGCCTGCGGCAGGTGTATGGCTTTGATTTTGGGTCCCAGAAAAAAGCCGGCGTACATCGCGATAACCGCCAGTATCTTCAGCAAAAGAATGACGGTTTCCAGGCCAAAAAGCTCTCCCTGCTGAAAGGTTCTGATAGGTCCCTGGGCCGGGGTTTCACTGAAAAAAGGCAGGGGAGAAATGAGCGAAAAAAGGTCGGTGGGATTCCTGACCAACGGAAAAAAAGTACCAATCAGTATCGGAAAGATCAGCGGGTGCATGATACCGTACTGGGGCCGGTAAAAGATCAGGGGGAGGAAGGTCAACAACTGCAGGAAAAGGAAAGCAATGAGCCTGAGTTCTGCATTTGGCACCTCATTCATAAAAAACACACTTTTCAGGACTGGCAACAGCAGCAGGTATACCGCAATATAGAGCAGCACCAGGTAGCGGTACGTCTGGGGTAGTGCAACAAAAGGATTATTTTTTTCTATGCCTGTCATAAAATGGTGCTGATGGTGATCAAGCCATCTAATTGCTTGGTGAATATAACAGAATGAGGTCAGCCATTCAAAAGCTTATGACAAAGATTTTGATACTGGCGGACAGCTTGTGATTTCTCAAATAAACTTCGGCTGGCCCTGAAAGCATTTTCCCGGTATGCCTGGTAGCGTTGCTGGTCCTGCGCCAGTAATTGTATGCTGCTGACCAGCGCCGGGTAATCACCCTGTGGCACTACCAGGCCACATTGATGCCTTTCCAGAATTTCACGGGCGGAGCAGACATCAAAAGAGACCACCGGCCTGCCACAGGCGAGGCTTTCAATCATACATCGGGCCAGCCCCTCCTTACGTGAAGCCAGTATGGTGATATCCAGGGCCTGGTACCAACGGTCTACTGCCTCATCAAAGCCGATAAATGCCAGGTGCTCCGTCAGGTCCAGCTGCCGGGCTGCCTGGAGACAGGCCCTGGCATAGGGATTGGTTTCAGGATGAAAGTCACCGATAAAATATACTTTACTGTCGGGCAGTTGTTGTTTCAGCAGAGGCATTGCCTGTTCTATAAAGGCCAGCTGTGCTTTTTTGGGGTTAAAGGTGGCTACATAGCCCAGCGCCAGGCTATTTTCTCTGATGGCAAGCTGTTGCCTGAGCTTTCGCTTTATATCAGTGTTAACCTTATAAAATCGCTGGAATTCTACGATGCTGTAGATGCGGCTGAATTTACCTTCGGCCATCCGCAGAAAAGGCAGCTGCATCTTTTTCTGCCAGTAGGCAGCCATCTCTTCTGACAGTACCAAAATTGCATCAGCGAGCTGACCGGCCAGTTTCCATTTCCAGAAACCCCCTTCTCCCTGCCCCTTGGTATCCCGGATGTTAAAGAGTACCCGGCTACCGGCCATTTTTGCGCCAAATACGCTATGCCAGAATGCAGCAGGATCGTTGATATGGAGGAGCCTAAAGCGCTCCTGCCGGCAGACCTGGTAAATGTGGTAGTTGGTGCTGAGGAGAGAGCTGATACGGCGCAACAGCCCTATGGGCCCCTTAGCCAGGAAAGGGCTGCCCATGACGTAGCCTATATCCATCACTTCAAGCGGGATGCCCAGCCTCTTCCAGCCTTCGTTGCAGGGAGTACGCTGCTGCGTAATGATTTTGATACTATCATGGTCCAGGGCTTCCAGTAGCTGGCTCACACTATTGACACCACCATTGGAGCGGTTACCTGTCTGAAATATCAAAAAAAGCAATTTTTCCTGTTTACTGTTGTCCATAACTGCTCTGGTATTCTCCTGCTAAACAGTTCTCTACATGTTTGATCACCTCCCGCACATTTACCCGCACATTACCCCTGACATCATTTTTCTGATGCAGGAGTGCGTAGGGCTTTTCTCCCAGTACCGCATAATAGTGCAGCTGCATCAGGCGGGAAATCTGAAAATAAAGAGGATTGACATAAAAGGGATTGTGTATTTCAATGACGGAGCAACCTATCCTGCAATACACCAGGTTGGCCAGTCCTGCACCATGCATGCCAATGACCAGCCTGGCCTGCCCAAACAAGCGTGCCTGCTCAGCCACGCTCAGGTCTTCCAGGCAGATCACCTCCATTGGCACTAGCTGCTGCAGCGCACTGATCAGTTGCTTTTCGTTTTCCAGTACTCTTTTCCCTTTACGACTGATATACAGTATGACCGGCTCAGGAGCGTTGTTCGGTAGTGTCACTTTTTCCAGTACCCGTGAACGAATAAAACGGTAGGTGTCCGCATCTTTGAAAGAGCGGTAGTTTTGCCTGACCTGGTCGCCCGGCAGCGAACTGACCAGCAATCGCTCTGCGATGATATGGCTGTCCTTCTGTGCCCGGATAATTTTTTCGGGGGGGATACCCATCAGGTCCAGCAGGTCCTGCTGAAAGGGTTTGTCGCAGTCAGTATAATAGTAGTCAATTTCAGCTCCGGCTTCTTCAAAAAAACGGATGCGGCTGAGCGCGTCAAACTTCCAGTGAAAGTAGTTGTAATAGCAGCTGGTAGCCAGTACGGCTACTGTTCCCCGGATACGCTCTGGCTCAGGCATGTTGCCCCGCTCGGTCAGCGAGTGCCGATCCCTGCTTTGCGACATCTCCGGATTGACATCGGTAAGTACCCAGCCATCAGCCGTGATGACATCTCCTTTTTTTCCATAGACCCTTCCATCCTGCAGCTCAGCCACAAAAACTGTCGAGAAGCTGAGGTTTTTCATGCCCAGCATGCGGGCAAAGATATCATGGTCAAATTGCTGTGAGCGGGCGATATCCGACCGGTACAGCAGGCGTATCTTTGCGCTGTCAGCCTGCGCCAGCAGGCCAGCCTTTTTGGGTGGTGGATAGGGATACTTTAGCTGATGTACGAAGCGGAGAACGAAGCTTTTGAGTCTCCGTCTAAGCCTCCTCCCGGACCGGTGATCTATGGTAATTCTTATCATTTTCATTACTTAAAGATTCGTAAAGCTGGTCAAGATGGCGCATATAAATAGCCGGGTCAAAGTCAGCCAGTACTTTAGCCCGTGAAGCAGCGCCCATTTTCTGTAGCAGGACTTCATCATTGGCCAGGCGCTTCAGGCCCTGCAGTACAGAGGCAACACTGAAATCTACCAGTACGCCATTATGCTGGGAAACAAAACGATGCGTATCACCGATGTTGGTAGCCAGGATTGCATTTTCCACCAGCATGGCTTCCAGTATGCTCTGCGATGGATAATTGTCCGGCGTGATGGTAGAAGCAAATATTTTGCTTCGGCAGTAGTATGCATAGATGTTGTCTACTCTTTGTACAATTGCCCTGCCTTCGGCAATCTCCTCTTTTAAAACCTCACTTGTCTCCTGTTGCAGCGCTCCGTCTCCTAATATGGCTACTTTCCAGTCAGGAAACTGCAGCAGGAAATCTTTTGCTGCCCGGGCAAACATGAGCGGATTTTTACGGGGAATCAGCCTTGAGGCATACACGATCAGCTTCTCTTTGGTATAGTCTGTCTGAAATTGTATTTGGGCCGGATCAAAAAAAGCGATCGGGGCTTCCACAAGTTTATGGATCTCCTGCTCCAGTCGCAGCCGGGTGAAGCCAGCCAGGGTTCTTCGGTAGACGGAAGGGCTCACTGCCTGGTACAGGTCAATACTGTTTCTGAGCTCCTGCTGGCCCGACTCTAACAGTTTATCCACCATGTCGGGGCTGGTGATTTCGTACACCTGTTGCACCCGGCAATATTTTTTGATAAAGAGGCAGGTATTATAGGAAAGTACATTATGGATGATGTCTATCCTGTGGTCACGGATATATTTGAGTAGACGTAATCTGCTGATGAATTTTGCCATAGGATGACGGGCTTTTGTCAGGCAGAAAATCCGCTTTTCCTGCTGCAACTGCCGGAAGAAATCACTGAACTCATAAGAGCGGGCGATGGCTTCGGCCAGTGCCTTGCTTACGATCAAAGAGGGGTGAGCCCCCCGGGAATGCCAGGTCTTCATGATCCGCAGGAATCTTTTCTGTGCTCCTGACAAGCCGTCGGTGCCCATTACTACGGCTACTTTTTGTTTCATATCTTAAGTAGGTTTAGCATAAGTTTAGTGCATGATCCTTTTGTTTTCATGGCTGAGGTAATGGTCCATTCTCTGTTTTGCCGGGGAAAAAAGGGTGAAGCGGTCGGGAACAAAAGATAGGATCTTATGAAATATCCAATGCCCATAAGGTCCCAGGACGAATGAAGGAAGTATCATCAGCATAAGGTATACACATCCCCCACTAGCCAGAACACTGACTACCAGGGTGAAAAAACTATTGTCCACCAGCATCCGGCAGAGGGTGATCAGCCCACCGAGGAGTAAACCCAGCAGGCATGAAAACAGCAGAGGAGAAACCAGCACCTGCAGAAATTCTGAGAAACGGGTGTTCCTGAGTAGCATCAGGCTCTGGAACACAGAAAGTGCATACTGGATAAAAAGCGCTGCCACCACACCTACGCAGGCCCCCTCAATACCAGCCAACTGTACGCCCAACAGGCTGAACCCAATGATGGCGATGGCATAAATGAGGTGGCGGTACATCACCTGCAGTACATGACCGGTTGCCATTCCCAGCGAATTGCCCACCTTATAGCCGATGCGAAACAGCATGGCAAGTACCAGGATCTGGAAGGGGAGCACTGCCGACTGCCACTTATCTCCCAGAAATACATCAATAATCTCGGGAGCCAGTAACCAGCAAAAAATAGAAGCAGGAATAAATACGAAGGCCATGGCTGCTGTACTGACCAGAAATGCCTTTTTGAGTTTTGCCGGTTCCTGCTGCTTTTTGGACATGGCCGGAAAAAGTACCCGGCTGAACGATGCCCCCAGCCGGTTGATAGGGGTGCTCATCAGATTATAGGCCCTACCGTAGATACCCAAGGCACCTGCCCCCAGCATTTTGCCTATGACAAAATTATCCCCATTCAGCGCAAAATAGTTGATGATGCGGATGCTGGTCACCCCGGTTCCAAATGCAAACAAATCCCTGAAGGCCGACCTGCTGACCGCCATACTGATGGGATGGGGTTGCCGTATAAACAGTAAGACGGCCCGCAGGCTAAACTGTACGAAGATGGCGATGATCAGGGCCCATACCCCATAGCCGAGGAAGGCAAAGAGTATCGCAGTGGTGGTATAGCCCAGCAGATAGCTCAGTATGTCTATGTTGGCGATCTTTCGGAAATTCAGCTCTCTTTCCAGCAGTTTCTCTGATATGACCGAACTGGCTTTGATGGGGAACAGGAGTGACATGACCCTGATCAGGGGCACCAGCGATGGCATCTCAAAGAAAGCGGCTATCCAGGGGGCCAGCAGGTAAAAGATACCACAGAAGCTAAGCCCCATCAGAAGGGTAAGGGTATAACTGGTACTGACGTGCCACTGATTGATTTTTTCCAGCCTGATCAGTGCCTGTCCGATTCCCAGGTCGGAAAAGACTTCAGCAAAACCTATGACGACCAGGGCCGCCTGGAACAGCCCGAAGTCCTCCACAGATATTAGCCGGGCCAGGACGGCTACCACCAGAATTTTAGCCATAAAGGTGCCTCCGGTGCCATACAATGACCAGGCAAAGCCTTTGATCGTTTTGGTAGTAATGGCTAACTTCATACGCTACTATCAGGCAGTTTTCTGGATATGGCCTAAGCGCTGAATTGAAGCACCCAGTTTAGAGAAAATTTCGGCCATGTTACCATAACCCCGTTCAATCTGGTAAATGTTTTGAATCGTGGAAACACCCTCAGCGGCCATGGCAGCCAGTACCAGGGCTGCGCCTCCCCGTATGTCGGGAGCGGTCAGTGTACTGCCTGATAAGCGGTTTACGCCCTTTATCTTCAGGATCTGCCCGGCCTTGCCGTTGACGCAGGTGAAGGAGGCTTCCTCTATAGTAGCGCTGGCGCCCATTTTCCGAAGTTCTTCGGCATACTTAAACCTGCCGTTCAGAATAGTCTCTTCTATCCGGCTGCTTCCCCTTGCCATCAGCATCAGGGCTGCATGTAGCGGCTGTATGTCGGTATGAAAGCCAGGATATGCCTGTGTCCGTATGGATTGGGCGCTGAGCCTATGCAGGTAGCTGACTTCCATCTCATGGCCAAACTCCCTGATAGAAAGGCCTGCCTTTCGCCAGCAGCTAATTTCAGATTGGAGGTATTGTGCACTGATTCCCGAGATGGAAACTTTGCCCCTGGTAAGGCCGGCAGCAGCCATGAGCGTAGCGGCTACAATCCGGTCACCCATTATCTGGTGTTGGGTACCCCTGAGCGGACCTTTGCCTTCCACACAGAGGGTATGGTCATTCAGCCACACAATATGCGCACCCATTTTTTGGAGCAAGCGTACCAGGTCGAGTACTTCCGGATTTCTGGCGGCATTATTCAGGATAGTTTTTAGGCCGGTTCTGCCGGTGGCCGCCAGCAGTACATTGATGGTAGCACCGAAAGAAGGGTAATGAAATGTTATTGCACTATCCTGCTGCCTTTGCAGATGTCCCAGCAGTAGGGTTTCTTGCTGTTCATCAAAATCAAATCCCAGCGCACGGAATGCGAGCACATGAAGATCATGTTTGCGGCTACCCAGTTTACACCCCCCCGGTAGTGGAAGGGTAATCCCGGTATCACGGTGCGCCGATAAGCCAAGCAGGAGTAGCGAATGGCGCAAGAGGCTGGCGTTCTCGTCGAGCAGTCCACCTTTCCAGTTGGCTCCTGAGCATTCAAGTTGCTGCGGTCTGCTTTCTCGCACCCTGGCGCCGGCCTGGTTCAACAGCAGCATCAGTACCCTGACATCTTTGGACTCCGTGGGCACATTGTTCAGGACGGTGGTTTCGTCTGAAAGGCAAGCTGCGACAATGCAGGGCAATGCGGCATTTTTTGCTCCCTTCAGAGCAAATTCACCCTTCAGGGGAGTACCCCCCTCGATCCGATAATAGTAAGATTCGTCCGACATACTTAGGTTTGGTTATGGATAAATCAGATACACACGACTTCCCGCTCCAGTTGTAAGCCGAAAGTGTCTTTTACCCTTTGTTCAATTTCAGTGATCAGGTATAGTATATCCTGCGGATGCGCATTATTTTCATTGATGATCCAGTTGCAGTGTTTTGTTGATATCCGAGCCCCACCCCGGTGTGCACCTCTAAGGGATACCTGATCGATATACCACCAGGCTTCGTAGGGACCCTCGGGACGCTTGAAAGTAGAACCACAGTTTTTACCCTGCGGTTGTTTGGCACGACGGGCATTCTGTTTTTGGCGCAGGAGCGTTTTCAGTGCTTCAATATCCTTGCTTGGATGCCTGAGTTTGAAGGTGGCTTCTGTGACCAAAAAGTTTGGGTGATGCTGTATCATGGAATCCCGGTATCCAAACGCCAGTTGTTCTTTGTCAAATGTTTTGAATTTACCGTCAAGCAGATCAAACACTTCCACATGGTGCAACACATCTTTGATTTCCCCTTCGTGGGTAGTACCTGCATTTTGCCTCACCCCTCCACCGATACAACCCGGAATCAGGCACATAAACAGGAAATCAGCATAGCCCATCTTGATCAGCTGCGTACCCGTCTTGACCATGGGGGCGGCCGCTCCGACACTTACCAGTCCATCTTTTTCAGCGATGTTGAACGAAGCCAAATTGCGCCCTAATTTGATGAACAACCTGTCATCATAGTACTCCCGGCTTAGCAGCATATTGGTGCCATTTCCCAGGACCACTACCGGTAGCCTATGGTGCTGCAGAAAATTTACAAGCTCCCCGAAGTCTTCCCGGGCGTTGATCTCCATAAAATGCCTGGCGAAAGCTTTGGTCTGGAATGACGTAAAGCGGCCGATTTCTTTAGCGCTAGTAGCAGTGCTGGTGATCTCCATAGCATAAGTTTAAAAAAGGGTTATTAACAATAAATTTCACTCCACTTTCCTTATGGCTAGCTTTGTTTCTGGAGCTTGGGTAAATGCTTTTCTGAACCGTTGCTCCGGTAATAATAATTGCGATAATTATAGCCTTTTCCTGATGTAGGCTGGTAAAAATTGACCAGCAATCCCAGGTTTTTGTATTTGCCCAGTTGATAGTCCTTCTGAAGATCGGACAGGTAATTTGCCCGGGAATAGTTCATTCTCATCACATAGAGGGTGATATCCACTTTGGATAAGAAAGAGGTGTAGTCACTGACCATTCCGATAGGCGCGGAGTCTATCAGGACATAATCATACTGCTGCTTCAGCGATTCAATCAGCATGTTGAGATCAGCCGACAGGAGTAGCTCTGATGGGTTGGGTGGAATCGGACCACTACTGATCATATCCAGATTGGGTACTTCCGTCGGTTGAATGATCTCCTCCATACTGGCTCTGCCGATCAGGAAATTACTCAAGCCGAACTCATACCGTAGTCCAGGATTATATTTTTTGAGTTGAGGTTTCCGCAGGTCGGCCTCAATCAGGATGATGCGCTTTTGGGAAAGGGCCAGCACCGAAGCCAGGTTAAAACTGCAGAAGGTCTTGCCTTCTCCACTCACTGTGGAAGTAATGCCAATAACATTCTGTTCTTTATGGTGGAGCAGGTACTGCAAATTATAGCGCAGCGAACGGAAACTTTCAGCCGCCAGGGAATGAGGCAGGTTTAACACATTGGGCGACTTATCCCGATTAAGGGAGATCTTACCAATGATGGGTGCTTTGACCAGTTTTTCAATCTGTTCCGTTGAAGATACTTTATCATTAAGAAATTCCTTCGCCAGTATGGTGGCGGTGGGCACAACCAGGAGTAGCATCAGCGACAACAAATACACCAGGGATTTTTTGGGGGCAATAGGCCCTCCGCCCACGATCAGGGCCTTGTCAATCACCTGGTGGTCGGGCTGGTTAGATGCTTTGGCGATGCCGGCTTCAGCCCTTTTCTGCAGCAAAAAATTGTATAGGTTATCACTGAGATTGAATTTACGCTGGATACGGACGAGGTCTCTTTCGTTTTCTGGGAGTTTGTTGACTACCGCCTGTACCTCTGCAACCCTTGCATTGATATCTTTAAGGGCTATTCTGGTAGAATTTATGGTGTTGTTGACGTTTTCGGTAAGCGTATTTTTGGCATTTTCTATCTGCAGGTTGATCACATTCAACTCATAACTTTTGTTGCTGCGGGTGTAATTTAAGGCAACTTTATCATTGTAAAGTTTTTTCAGTTCAATGATCAGGTCGTTCAGGACGGGGTCTGTGATGCCCATAGAGGAAGGGGCTACAACCGTATTGATATCGGAGTCCTTCTGCAGGTAATTGAGCAGATAGTCATAATAGCGGAGGCGTACCTCTATCTCAGCCTTTTCATTTTCCAGGCTGGCCAGGCGTTCGGAAGCAGAGGAAGCCGCAAAGCTCAGGTCCATGACATTTTCGGCGCTTCTGAAGTTCTCCAGCTGTGTTTCGGCTTTACGCAGTGAGTCCGACACCTCAACCAGCTGTAGGTTGATAAAGTCAATGGTCTGGCTGGCAGTCGCATTTTTCTCTTCCAGGTCCAGGCGGGTATAGGTTTCGCATAACCTATCCAGAAATGCTGCGGCACGGTCGGGTAATTTGTCGGTAAGGGTCAGTTCAAGAATTGTTGAGCCGCTACTCAATGGGGTTACCTTGAGTTTGGCGCGGTACTTTTCTGTCATTTGACTCAGGTCATTGATCTTAAAGACGTAATTTCTATCAACTGGTACACTGTCAAAACTTTTGCGCACCCTTAACTGATAATAGTCGGAAGCACAGCTTTCTCCAAACTGGCAGAGCTGTGTATGGTCCATCTCATCAATAGTAATGCTGAATTGATTTTTATCAAGAATTTGTACCTGCATGGGATAGCCGCGCAACTGAAAGCTGTCTGGCTGCAGCAGCACGACAAACGGTATGCTTCGATACTGCTCCCGTAATTTGCTGAAAAGGCCTTCTTCAAAATAAGAAACCTCAAAATTAAGTGATTCAAGGGTTTTGGAGACCAGATGATAGGACTTCAGTATGCCGATCACATTATTGAGGTTCTTATTCTCAAAACCTGAGTTAAACTCCTGTAGCAGGATATTGGCCTGGGCTGAAGACTTAGTCTTATCTTCTACCAGCAGGGTAGTGCTGACCTGGTAAGTAGGGTCGGTCAGTTGCAGGTAGGCGAAGGCAAGTAACCCGATGAGTACGCCACAGATCAAGTAGTAGTACCAGTGCCTTACCAGCTTTCCAAATATCTCCTTGAGGTCAAAGGACAGCACTTCTGAAGGATAGTCCTGATGCATAGTACTTAAGTTTTAACGATTAAGGTTGATGAGCAGGGTAACGACCGAGAGTCCTACACCAATTACAGACAATGCCAAACCCGGTACTCTTGAATTTAGAGCAAAAGCTCGAGCTTTCACAGGCTCTACATAAATCACATCATTAGGTTGTAAAAAAACGTAGTCGGATGAGACCACTGCCGGGTCTGTAATATCCAGGTAAACAGTTTGAATTCCGCTGTCGCTTTCCCTAATGAGTTTTACATTTTTGGTATTGCCAAATGGGGTAAGGTTACCAGCGTTGGCCAGCGCCTGCAGTAGCGTATATTTTTGTTCGTATATATACTGCACGCCAGGGCTGGCTACTTCACCGAGTATGGTTACCCTGAAGTTGACCAGTTTTACCGATACCGACGCGAATTTCATATATTCTTCCAGCGCCAGGTCAATTTTCTCTTTAATTTCTAAAGTGGTCAGGCCACCTACTTCTACCTTTTTGAGCAGGGGCAATTCTATACAACCGGTATTGTCTACGATATACCCATTGAGGAACAACATAGGCCCTGCTTGATTTCCTCCTCCTCCTCGGTTGTTGTTCTCCGAAAAACTTTCGTTAAAGTAGCGGGAAGTATTCTGTTCGAGGCTGTTTAGCTCAATAGAGAGAATATCATAGGGCCTGATTTTGTAATCTGTCGTCTTATAGGGTGCGTAGCTACTGGCTACTTCACTGTCCATATACACCAGGTTTTTATATTTCACACATGAGGTAGCGCTAAACAGGATAATGAGAAAAACAATTTTTTTAGCCATGTTAAAAAGTAGATTGTGCCGGTGAAATGCTAAAAAGAATAATTGAAGCTTTAAAATAGTGAATATTATTAATAAATAGGTCTCTCATAGAAAATTCTGTTGTTATAACACCCGCTATCGGCTGCTTAATTTGATCAGATGGGGTGTATTCTTTTTCTGAATTTGTTTCAATATTTGGGTAATGGTAAGGTATATCAAGACAGTCTGCAGTACAATACCGTAGGTTTGGTAGCGGATATCATGGGATACAAGTATGTACGGTATCAGTAAAATGACATAAGTTAAACTTGTGATGACAAATAACAGGGACCTGCGGATTTCGGAGATGATCAAGCCAAATACTATGCATAAAGAGGGTATTAAACTCAGGATAGAGGCCTTCATCACACTGATCAGGCTACTTTTTTCCTGGATGAACAAGGCTCTTTTTCTGTTCCATTCCTGGTGTATGGCTACTTCATTTTCCAACTGTAAGGATGCAAGAATTGCAGAAAACTCGGACTCCTGCAGGTGTAATGATGTCCATTCTCCCTTGTTAATCAATACCTCATCTTCTAGCTTTTTCAGATCAGCCTGGGAAATCTGCCGGAGATCAATACGCGTTCTGAATCCACTACTGCTGCTGTAAAGAAAAGCAAAGCGAAGGCGCCTTTGCAGTTTTTCCAGGTAGTTCGCCAGGTCAAAATTTTTGACAGACAATTCCTTATAGTGCTCTACAAAGCTTTTTTCGCCCACTTCAAGGTACAATTGCTGACTCTTGCGCCGGTGGCTGGGGTGGTATTTGGTAATGGTCCTGTTATCCAGGATTCCATCCTCATCTAATATGTTTGCCTGGTAAAACTCATACCAGAAATTAGACTTGGAGGGCATAAAAGCATGTAGTACAAAATAGTTTCTTTCAGACCATACGAACAAGGTAGCTACAGACAGCAGGCCGGTCAGTAGAATATAGTTCAGCGATTTTGTCCTGAAAAGTGTAGCCACAGCATACGGAGCGCTCTTTTGGCTGAATAGGCGTATGCTACAGAAAAGATAGTATCCCAGGAGGATAAGGGCATATGCAAGAAATAGGCTGGGGGCTGAAAGGGGTAACAAAACGGCCAAAACCAATAGTCCTATACTTGCCTTTCTTTCGGTAAAATAGCCATACAAAACAAATATAGTAGCTGCCGCTAACAGGTTGATCAGTGATACATCCATAAAATTTACAAACAGCTTGTAATAATTCAGCAACAGGGTAAAGCCCATGAGGATGGGCAGCAGTATTTGGTAGGGCAGCTTTGATCTTCTAATGGTTTTCCATAAAAGGACTGCTGATAAGGCCCAAAACAGACTGTTGACCATTACCAGTACCCAAAATGAACCAACGGAATATTCCCCGAAAATATAAAAAACCAAAGCAAACACACCGGTATTGAGCGGTAGCATCCAGGCAGTAGGACCACTGTTTTCCGTAAACACATTGGCATAACCATCCCCTCTGGCAATAGATGCAGCTATTTTACCGTATTCAAACCCAAATTTGTATGCTGCCACATTATCCTTCAGGATATTGGCCACTACACTGATGAGGAAGAACAGTACAAAAGCGATAGCGAATATGGTCTTACTGGAATACAGGATCTTTCTGCTCATTTCTCTACCGGTCAGTTACTCCATACATTATACTTCAGTACACTATAAATAGCCCTGAAACCATCTTTCCAGTTTATTTTTTTGCCTTCTGCATAGGTCCTGCCGTAATATGAAATGCCGACCTCATATATTCTGATACCAGGTATACGGCTGATTTTAGCAGTTACTTCCGGTTCAAATCCAAATCTTTTTTCTTTGAGTAAAAGGCTCTGCAGATGCTCCCTTCTGAATAACTTATAGCAGGTCTCCATGTCTGTAAGGTTCAGGTTGGTAAACATATTGGAGATGAAAGTGAGCACACTATTACCGATGGAGTGCCAGAAAAAGAGGATTCGGTGCGCGTTACCCCCCATAAAGCGAGAACCATACACAACATCTGCATGCCCGTCCAGTATGGGCCTGAGCAGTAGGTTGATTTCCCTGGGGTCATATTCCAGGTCAGCATCCTGTACCATAATAAAGTCGCCTGAGGCATGTCTGATCCCAGTATGAATGGCAGCACCTTTGCCCTGGTTTGCCTGATGATTGATCAATCTGATCGCAAAAGGCTTGTTCAGTATAAAAGATTCCACTATCGCTGCGGTACCGTCCGATGAGCAGTCATTTACCACAATGATTTCTTTGATTGTATTACACAGCAACTCCACCTGACACAAACGCTCCAGTAAATCGTGGATTGTAGCGGCTTCATTGTACGCAGGGACGATAATGGTCAATGTTTTGATACCAATATCCTGATGACTTGGAACCTTGGTGCTTGTAGAAATTGTAGAAACATGGTACTGTTCAGGTTTCTGAAAAGGCGTCATGGATGTAAAAGTTTGATTTAGATGGTTAGTAAAAGAAGGTTTTTTACTCCGCTAAATTTTGGCTTAAGTGCCATAGGCTAAAAATGGCATACATGCCTCATATATTGCTGAATGCAGTATGAATCCCGATGCGCAAGATGAATCTGCACAATGCATGCATCATCTGAAAATATAACAGCATACCAGGTTGTTTGAACCGGTTGGTATCCATATACTCTGCCGCCCTAAACCCTCAAAGGATAGGTCGGTCAATGAACAGGCCGCATACCTTTACTGTCTGCTCAAAACTTCCAAAGAAGCCTTATCCACAGCAAATATTCGCGACCAAATGATCACTTATACAGCAAAATAAACAACCAGCAGAGTAAAAGCTATTACTATCCCAATGCGTTGCTGTTTTCCAGAATTCAACTAAATAATATGTTCATTTCTTTAGATTTTTACACATCAAAATTTAGATCTTTAGATTATTTCAATAAAATTGAATTATTCTTATGGCCAAAAAGTCAATAAATGGCTAAAAGCTTAACATTAAATTAAGAGAAAAAAAATATCTCAAATATCAGTTGAACTATGTCTAATTAGCTAGAATTGCGGTAGATTATTGGTGTAACCAACAGAAAAAAAATACTTTATTCTAATTGTGTGTTGTGTAAGTTTAATGTAAGTTTTTTTTATTTCCTAAATTATTGGAAAAAAAATTTATTTTTCTAAAATTTGATTTTTCTAAACTATATTTAGTATTTATGTAAATATAGCCATACCAATATCTTCATTTTTTAAACTTTTAGTTGTCCTACTACAAAATTTTATTAGCTATGATAAGGTTGCACACACAGGCATTCACCTATTTTTTTGCTATAGCCCTTTTGTTGGTCAGTCGCTTGGTTAGCGCCCAATCTTTTTCTGCCAGCAATCTACAGGGTATTACACTGACTAACCCCACATCGCTGCAGTTCGGGCCGGATGGACGCTTATACATTGCCCAGCAGGATGGTACGCTTTACGCCTGTACGATTAGCCGTGCAGGTGATAATAATTATACTGTATCAGAACTTGAAACCATTGTTGTGGTAAAGGAAATCCAGAACCATAACGATAATGGCTCAGTACATAATGGAAAAGTAGAAAGGCAAATTACCGGATTACTGGTAACAGGCACCCCTGAATTTCCGGTGCTGTATGTGGGCTCCAGTGATTACAGAATCGGGGCGGGTACCAGTAAAGGAGACGTAAACCTGGATACAAACTCCGGTATTATCAGTCGTCTGCGGTGGAATGGATCTGACTGGGAAAAAGTTGATATCGTCAGAGGCTTACCCCGCTCCGAAGAGAACCATGCCAATAATGGGATGCAACTGGATGAAGCGAATAATGTGCTGTACGTGGCTTCAGGGGGAAACACCAATGCGGGTGGCCCTTCCAATAACTTTGCCTTTATCACCGAGTACGCACTTTCGGCGGCTATCCTGGCCATTGACCTGGATGTAATAGAAAGTAAGCCTGTATATACTGACCAGCGTAGCGGTGCCAAGTTTTTTTATGACCTTCCTACGCTGGATGATCCTACCCGGCAAAATATAGACAATACCCATCCTGACTTCCCTTATTCTGCCGAGCACCCCCTGTACAATGCGAGCATTGATATAGGTGATCCTTTTGGTGGAAACGATGGACTTAACCAGGCTAAAATCGTAGAGGGCGAGCCTGTACAAATCTTTTCTCCGGGTTTCAGGAATATATACGATCTGGTCCTGGCGGATGATGGGCGTTTGTATACCTGGGACAATGGTGCCAATGGGGGCTGGGGAGGCCATCCGCACCAGGAAGGAGGGGGCAATGTAACCAATAACTGGCTTGCCGACAATCTTCCCGCTTCCAAGTCGGGCACCATGACCAGCGGCTGGGTAGGTGAAGATGGCATACTGGATAACCCGGTCAATAATAAAGACGGGCTGCATTTTGTGGGATATATTACCGATTATAATCCCTTCTCTATTGGTGCAAATCCGGCCAATGCGTACTACGGGGGGCATCCTACACCCATCAGAGCCAATCCTGGCGGTGCAGGCCTCCTTACCCATGACCACGCAATAGATGCTTTCAACAATAATGGTTTCATAGGAGAATACTGGCGTACTGCCATTACAGGAGATCCCACTACTACACTGCCAGTAGACTGGCCTCCGGTTCCCCTTTCTATGGCTAATCCTGTTGAGGGTGATTTTCAGAATGCCGGTACTGACGATCCATCTTTCTGGTCTTTTGAGGGAATGAACTCATACTCTACCAATGGAATTGCCCTTTATACTGCTTCTAATTTTAATGGTGCCATGCAGGGGCATCTGCTGGCTGCATCTCATAACCACAAAATTTATGAAATCTACCTGAATGAAAACGGAACGATCAACAATCCCCGGGTAGGGATTGGCAGCAATCCGGATGTACAGGTTTTTGGCGAAAATTTTGGTACCAGCCCGCTTCCTCTGGATATCATCGCCCAGGGAGATGGTGAGATATTTCAGGGAACTGTCTGGTCGGCCAATTATAACAATAACACCATCACCATCTTTGAACCGCAGGATTATTTTGATTGCTTTCTGCCTGGAGACCCTTCCTATGACCCGCTGGCAGACTATGACCAGGATGGATATACCAACCAGGATGAACTGGATACCAATGCAGACCCCTGTAACGGAGCAAGTCAGCCTAAAGATGCTGACCAGGATTTTATCCCGGATTCACTGGACCCTGATGATGACAATGATGGTATTGCGGATGTGGATGATCCCTTTCAACTGGACCCTCAAAATGGCTTAGGCACTGAACTACCTATAGCCTATCCCTTGCTCAATGGCGACCCAGGTACAGGCATCGCAGGACTGGGCTTTACCGGCCTGATGAACAATGGGCAGGACTACCTGAGCCTGATAAAAGATAAAACCAACAGCGATATTATCATACTGTACGGAGGTGCACCCGGTCAGTTGGGTATTGGCGGCCCTCCCGGTTCAGGAATCAGCGCCGGGGATGCGCTTGGTACTTTGAACAATCAGGAGAACGCCTTTCAGTTCGGCGTCAACGTAAACGCAGCCACCCAGCCCTTTACAGTAAGTGCAGAAGTTGTGGGGCCTATATTTAACAGTACTCCAGAGGATTTTCAGTCTGCTGGTATTTACATTGGTAGTGGTGATCAAAGTAATTACCTGAAAATAGTAGCCAATGCCAATGGAGGAAGCGGCGGTATCAAGGTAGTATTAGAGGAGAATGATGTTGCGCAGGAGTTTCAGTTCAATGAGGCCTCCATCATTACTGCCTCTTATTTTAAGTTTTATCTATCCGTAAATCCTCAGCAGGGAACGGTACAGCCCAAATATTCCCTGGAAGGTGGTTCCGTTATTACCCTGGGTAGCCCCATACCCTTATCGGGGGCCTTATTACATGTGATTCAGCACGAGCCAGCCATGGCAGTTGGTGTGATAGCCACCTCCAGAGGGAGTACTACACAGTTTGCTGTAAGCTGGGATAACATCAATATCACCTATGACCCGGTGGTTTCTTCCGGTAACTGGCAGCAGCTAATACCCAATGCTGGGCTGCCTACCAAAAGGCACGAAAATGCTTATGTACAGGCAGGGGACAAGTTTTACCTGATGGGAGGCAGGTCCAGCCAGAATAAAAAAGTGGATATCTACGATCCAGTTAATAAGGTATGGGTCCAGAGTGCCAATAATCCCCCGCTGGAGCTACACCATTTCCAGGCAGTAAGCTACCAGGGTTTGATCTATATCATGGGAGCTTTTACAGGCAGCTATCCTAATGAAGTGCCGGTAGAACAGATCTATATGTATAACCCGACCACGGATAGCTGGCATGTAGGAGACTCCATACCCCGTGCCAGGGGAAGTGCAGGGGCGGTAGTCTATAATGACAAAATTTACCTGGTCGGGGGACTTCAGGATGGTCATAATGGAGCGTATGTGCAATGGTTTGATGAATATAACCCCAAAACTGGCTCCTGGAAGGTACTCCCCGATATCCCACATTTTAGAGATCACTTTCAGGCAGCGGTTGTCAACGGTAAACTGGTAGTTGCCGGTGGACGCCTGTCAGATGCTGACCAGGATCTGGCCTCCCAGGGATACGACCCTCAACTCCTGCCTCCTTTACCAGCCAGTACAAATGTGTTCAACGTGACAGTACCCATGGTGGATATATATGATTTTAGCAGCCGAAGCTGGACCAATGAAGTACTACCTGACATTCCTACTCCCCGTGGAGGGACCATCAGTGCAGTACTGGGCAATGAAGTCATCCTCATTGGAGGAGAAAGTGGCAGTAGTTCAGAAGCACATCCGGAAACCGAAGCCTTTGATGTTAACAATAAAAGCTGGCGTACGCTGGCAGATATGTTGCCGGAAGGCTCATTTTTAGGCAGGCATGCCACACAGGCGGTAGTCAATAACGGAGGAGTATATATTGCAGCAGGTTCTGGTAAACAAGGCGGTACCACCTCCACGGAGCTAAACTCGCAACAGGTATTTTTTCTTAACGATGCTACCGCCCCAACAGGTACTGTATTGAGCAAGAGCGAGCTGGAAAGCTCCGATAGCCAGTACGATTTTGGTCCGGTAACTGTCGGACAAAAAGTGAGCAAAACATTTACGTTGAGCAATACTACAGGCAACCAGTCAGTCAGTCTGCTCAATGTGGCTGTCTCCGGCAATGCATCCTTTACTTTGGTAACGCCACCGGCTACCAGACTTTTGCTGCCGGGCGAATCCGTAAACGTTGAGGTTTCGGTAGAAGCTACCATCAGCAGCCTGGGTACCATCAATGGAGCACTGCAGATCACCAATACCGCCAGCGCAAGTCCCCTGTCCATTCCTCTGGTAGCAGAGATCGTGGATGGAAGTGGCAATGACGCTCCTGAGGTAGTAGCGCCACTAGAAGACCTTGCGGCTTTTGAAAATGATGCTGATCTGGATATAGATTTATCCGCCGTTTTTGCTGATGACGGTGGGGTGGAAAACCTGACTTTTACGGCTCAAAGCGCCGTACCGACTACCGTAAGCACTACTGTCAATGGAACCATCCTTACCCTGGATTTTGGGGCAGAAGGCTCGGCAAACATAAGCGTTACGGTGACAGATACCGAGGGAGCCTCGGTCAGTGATGATTTCTTGGTAAACGTAAGCAAGCCTGATGGTACCCCGGTAGTGGTCAATGAAATAGAAGATATACTCATAGGCACTGATGTCATCAGCCAGGATATAGATCTGGATACAGTCTTCAATGATGACTGGGGAGTAGGCAACCTGGTCTATACCGCCAGCAGCAGCGATGTTGGCATAGTCAGCACATCGCTTACCGGTAGCCTACTGACACTCAGCTTTGTTGATCCAGGCACTGCTCAGGTAATGGTAACCGCTACGGATGCGGATAATTTTTCTGCTGAGGATGTTTTTTCAGTTACTATCAATGATGGTACTACCCCGCTTGTAGCGATTAATGCGGGTGGACCAGAAATTACCCATAATGGTGTAAGCTGGCTTTCCGATCAAAATTTCAGTGGAGGCAATACGTATAATGTTACTACAGCCATCGGAGGTACTGACAATGATGCGATTTATCAGACTGAGCGTTATGGGCCAATTAGCTACAGTATACCTGTCTCTAATGGCACCTATTCATTACAACTCCATTTTGCTGAGATTTATTTTACCAATGCGGATCTGGGAAAAAGAGTCTTTGACGTAAGCATAGAAGGACAGCCGGTGCTCTCAGACTTTGATATTTTAAGTAAAACAGTATCAAATGCGGCACTGATTGAAACATTCAGCAACATTGACGTACAGGACGGTACGCTGGATATTGTCTTTACGGCGAAAGTAGACAATCCCAAGCTATCAGCGCTTGCGCTCTATAGCGGCGAAGGTTTGCCCGCCAATACGGGTCCTGTGGTAGTAAATCCTATTTCAGATGTAGTGGCAGACATGAATGCCGCCCCGCTTGAAATAGACCTAAGCACTGTATTTGATGATGCCGAAGAAGGATTTGCTGGTTTAACCCTTGCAGCAGCGAGTGCAAATCCAGCCCTGGTGAATCCTACAATTACTGAAGGTATCCTCACGCTAAACTTTGCCCAGGATGCAGTAGGCAGTACAGAGGTGTCAGTATCTGCTACAGACTCGGAGAATGCCTCCGTAGTGGATCAATTTGCCGTACAGCTTAGAGATCCCAATGCTGCGATTATATATAGAGAAAATGTAGGAGGGGCGCTGATTTCTGCCAGTAATACTGCTGATCCCGACTGGTCCTCAGATACCAATACTAGCCCCTCACTTTACCGTAGCGGAGGTGCGATCTCCACTACCAGTGATATTATTTCTTTGGACGCAAGTGTGCCGGCGGGTACCCCAACAGCCATGTTCCAGACTGAGCGTTATTGGGCAAATGCTCTGAGTGGTGGGGCGCCGATGAGTTGGGAGGTTCCCGTAACAGCGGGCAGGAATATTCAGGTCAGAATATATTTCGCCGAAACATACTTCAATGCTGTGGGGCAGCGTGTTTTTGGTCTTTTACTGGACGATGTATTGGTGGAAGACAATCTGGACATATTTGCAGAAGTAGGGCATGATGTGGGCATGATGAGAGCTTACAACATAGTCAGTGACGGAAATGTAAACATTTCTTTTGCCCCATTCATTGAAAACCCTGCCATAAAAGGTATAGAGATATATGGTGGGGATCAAAATCTTGCTCCGACAGTAGCAGCGGGAGATGACCAGGAGTTGGTATTGCCCACTAACAGCACGACACTGACGGCTGTGGCTTCCGATCCTGATGGGAGTATAGCGAGTTACAGCTGGTCGCAGCTCAGTGGGCCGGGCGGATCGGTATTGAGCGGCACAGGCACGGTCACATTGAGCGTATCAGGACTGGTAGCGGGCAGCTACCTGTTTGAAGTAACTGTGACCGACAACGAAGGCGCAACTGCCTCCGGTCAGGTAGGGGTAACGGTAATAGAAGA
>CAZFFW010000066.1:0-26897 GCA_964518125.1 uncultured Porifericola sp. | reverse complement strand
CAACGCCCCCTCCCAACCTCATACTCATTTTTTGTGACGATATGGGCTACAGTGACCTGGGCACTTTTGGCTCCAAAATTAACCGTACGCCTAACCTTGATCGTTTGGCGGCAGAGGGGGTTAAGCTGACCAATTTTTATGCAACAGCCAGTGTCTGCACACCCTCAAGAGCCAGTCTGATGACCGGATGCTATCCTCAGCGAGTGGATATGGCAGAAGTGCGGGACGAAGGCTTTCGTTCGGTACTGCTGCAGGGTGCTCAACATGGGCTGAACCCTGCCGAAATCACCCTGGCCGAAATGCTCAAACCGGCGGGCTATGCTACTGCCTGCATCGGCAAGTGGCACCTGGGCGATCAGCCGCAGTTTCTGCCTACCCGACAGGGCTTTGATACCTACTTTGGGATTCCCTACAGCAACAATATGAAAGGCAGTTACGGCCTACCCCTTTTGCAGAACGAAACAGTCATTGAGCAACCGGCCGATCAAAGTACTTTAACAAATCGCTACACCGAAGAAGCCATCCGTTTTATGGAAGACCATCAGGATGAGCCTTTCTTTATCTATCTACCCCATACTTTTCCCCACACGCCTCTGCATGCCAGCGAGCGTTTTGCCGGGAAGTCTCCCCACGGGCTCTACAGTGATGTAATCGAAGAAATTGACTGGTCGGTAGGCGAGATCATGAAATACCTGGAAGAAAATGATTTGGCTGAAAATACTTTTATCTTTTTTACATCTGACAATGGCGGCGTGGGTGGTGAACTGGGACAAAACGGGCCGCTGAGGGAGGGCAAAGGCAAAACCTGGGAAGGTGGTATGCGCGTACCAGCTATCGCCTGGTGGCCCGGAACACTTCCTTCCGGCATTACCGAAAATGCACTATCCTCCACTATGGATATGATGCCTACTTACCACCAACTGGTATATGGAAAGCCTTTTGATCAATCCGTTATTGACGGACACGATCTTTTTCCGATATTGACCGGGCAATCAGACACTTCAGCTTATGAGGCTTTTTATTATTACGACCGTGACCAGTTGCAGGCAGTGCGTTCAGGAAAATGGAAGCTCCATCTGCCCATGGAAAACCGCTTTCGTGCGCATCATACGGATGAAATCTTTGCAATAGGCACTGAGCTTTACGATCTTGAAAATGATATAGGAGAACGCAATAACGTGGCTTCAGAACACCCGGAGCTAGTCAACCGATTGATCAGCCTGGCTAATAAAGCACGGCAGGTATTTGGCACTGAAGATCAGCCTTCTCCTTATATTCGCCGGGCAGGAAAAGCGCTGGTTAGTAAAGAACTTAAAATGAAGCCTTAACTTTTTTAACCACATCAGACAAACATCAAATACCTAAGCCGACTCCATGAAAGACATACTCAACGACCTGATAGAATATAAATCGCTGGACAAAAGCACTGCCCAGGAAATACTAACCAAACTGGCGCAGGGCGAGTACAACCAGAGCCAGATGGCGGCTTTCCTCACCGTATTCCTGATGCGCAGCATTACGGTAGAAGAACTGGAGGGCTTCCGCGATGCCATGCTGGAGCTTTGTGTGCCTTTGCACATTGATGAGTACGATGCCATTGACCTTTGTGGTACCGGCGGCGACGGCAAAGATACTTTCAACATTTCAACTACCGCTTCTTTTGTGGTAGCCGGAGCCGGTCAGCCGGTGGCCAAGCATGGCAATAAGGGCGTTTCCTCTGTTAGTGGGTCGTCTGACCTGATGACACATTTTGGCTACGAATTTACCAATGATGCGGCTAAGCTGAAAAAGAGCCTGGAGGAGGCCAACATCTGTTTTCTACATGCGCCACTCTTCCACCCGGCCATGAAAAATGTAGCCCCGGTACGGCGTGAACTGGGTATGAAAACCTTCTTCAACATGCTGGGGCCTATGGTCAACCCGGCTTTTCCCCGTCGGCAGCTGGTAGGGGTTTTCAGCCTGGAACTGGCGAGATTATACGGCTATCTTTACCAGAAAACCAATAAGCGCTTTGTCATCCTGCATTCCCTGGACGGCTATGATGAGATCTCACTCACCGGACCTTTCAAAATGATCACCCGGGAAGAGGAAAAGATCATGTACCCTGAAGACCTGGGACTTTCTACGCATAAGCCGGCAGCCCTTCACGGAGGCGAGTCAGTAGAAGATGCCGCCCGCATTTTTATGAATATCCTGGAAGGCAAAGGTACCAAAGCGCAGAATGAAGCCGTACTGGCCAATGCCGGTATGGCACTGTATTGCGGTAAGCTTGGTTTAAGTCTTAAAGACAGCATAGAGGCCGCCCGTGAATCACTTGTATCCGGAAAGGCACTGGATACGTTTAATAAGTTGATTGCACAGAAATAATTAAATCCTTTGCTTTACTGGCTGACGAATGAACTGGTTTTCCCTCCGGTAGAGGAGGCAGAAGACTGGGGTGGAATAGCCCTGGGAGGTGACCTTTCGCCCGATAGGCTACTCCTTGCCTATACTTCCGGGATCTTCCCATGGTACGATGAGGGGCAGCCGATCATCTGGCACGCACCTGACCCTCGTTTTGTGCTTTTTCCGGATGAGCTGAAAGTTTCCAAAAGTATGCGCCCTATCTTTAACAGGAAGAAATTCAACATCACCCTGGATACTGATTTTTATAGCGTCATACGCGCCTGTCAGCAGCAGCGACGCCAGGGACAGGATGGGACCTGGATTACCGATGAGATGCTGGAAGCCTACTGTTTCCTGCACAAACTCGGCTATGCGCATTCAGTAGAAGTATATAAAGATGATAAACTGGTCGGAGGGCTGTATGGTGTTTCGCTGGGGAAAATGTTCTTTGGTGAATCCATGTTCTCCAAAGTCAGCAATGCCTCCAAGGCAGGGTTTATCATGCTGGTGCGTGAACTACAGAAGAGAGACTTCAGCCTGATTGACAGCCAGGTACACACGCATCACCTGGAGAGTCTGGGCGCCCGTGAAATCTCCCGCGAAGACTATATGCGCCGGCTCAACAAAGCCATGAAAGCCGCCACCTACCAGGGATCCTGGACCTGCTGGCTGCAGGGAAACGACTAACTCAGGCAGTTTCCCGCGCAGAAGCTTTGAATAGGCCAAAAGAGGATAATGCCGGCACATCTTTGGCATCTTCTACCACAATACGCAGCTTTTGTGCCTCCGTTTCCGGTATTCTAAGCAGGCGTTTATAGCCAATCGTTGTACCCTTGGCAATTTCCTGCCACACTCCTTTTTGTTCTGCTTCTACCCGAAAAGAAGTAACCCTTTGTCCAAAACGAATAGGTTCCTGCAGCATGATACGGTCAAAAGTTACGGTCTCACCCAAATCAACTTCCAGTGTCGCCGAAGTCTGACCGTCGTCTGTAGCCCAGTAGGTCTCATTATTTTCATCCAGCAGGTTTTGTGGAGCAAAGTAGGGATGCTCCTGCCGCTGGTTATCGGCAGATGCTGTTGCCCCAGCTGCCAGGTTTTCAGCAAAAGTCTCATCCAGGATAGACCGAAACTCCTTCAGTGCAGCCACATCATTTTCGTGGATCAGCCCCCGGCGATCAGGAGGCAGGTTGAGCAGCAGCGTACCATTTCGGCCTACCGATTTGTAAAAGATATCCACCAGCTGCTGTGGCGACTTCACCAGGCTGTCTTCTGCGGCATGGTAAAACCAACCCGGACGGATAGATACATCACATTCGCCCACGATCCACTTATTACCATTAGGGTCACCGGTATTGAGGTAGTCGGAATCGGCTGCCCCGATTTTAATGTTGCTGTTATCAATAGTTGACCAGTTGGTTTCCCCGGCAAAGCCGTGCTCATTCCCGATCCAGCGGATATCGGGACCGGCATCAGAAAAGATCAGCGCATTGGGCTGCTTTTCGTAAATCAGCTTACGGTAAGCTTCAAAATCGTACTCCATGTCCTTGGCATCAGGGCCTTTGGCGCCATCCATCCACAGTTCGGCAATATCGCCGTAGCTGGTAAGTACTTCTTCCAGCTGATCCAGATAGTACTGGTTATATTCGCCGGTGCCGTACTTAGGCTGGTTACGGTCCCAGGGCGAAAGATAGACGCCCATTCGGATACCAGCAGCCTGACAGGCTTCGGCAAGTTCTTTCAGCACATCACCCTCCCCTTTTTTCCAGGGGCTGCTGGCTACCGTGTGGTCAGTGTATGCCGATGGCCAGAGGCAAAAGCCGTCGTGGTGCTTGGCAGTGATGATGAGGGTTTGCATGCCGGCATCTTTCGCAGTTTGTACCCACTGCTGAATATCCATTTCGCTGGGATCAAAAATAGATGGATCTTCCGTACCGTCGCCCCACTCCCGGTCGGTGAAGGTGTTGACGGTAAAGTGCAGAAAACCAATCAGTTCCTGCTCCTGGTAAGCAATCTGCTGCGGGCTGGGCACCACCGCCATCGGGGGGATATCTTCGGCCGGGCCGGGATCAGGCTGGCAGGCAATAAGAGCAATCAGTAAAAATGGTAGCAGGTAGTTCAGGGCTTTGTACATGAATCAGGCGTTATAATGAGCCGGCAAATTAGAGATTATTCTTATTTTTTTGGCAAATATCCGACAACTTATCCACCAATCTGTCCATACAGCCTACGGCCCGGATTTTCAGACTAACGACCAAAGAGCCATACCCCTGCCACCGCTCCAACCAGGGCCAGCACAATAACGAGCCAGATGGCCCTCTCATTAAAAAAAGTATTGCTTACATACATTCCCACCAAAGCACCTATGGTGGCTCCCGACAGAGCTTTGGCAATCCAGGGCATTCTACTCGTTTCTGACATAGTTTTTATCTTTTACTTATCTTTCTACAGTTTGTGCGTGTCCCAATACCAGTGAAGAAAAAAACTCTGAACTCTGAACTCTGAACTCTGAACTCTGAACTCTGAACTTTAAACCTGTAACTCTCTCATTCCATCCACTGAATCCACTTTCCATTAAGCCTGTCCTCTTCATCGGCAAACCTGATCTCAAAGTTCCCTTCTGGCCCAAAAGTATCTCCTACCACCTGCCACTCATATCTTACTTTTTCTGGATCGGCAGTTTCAAAAGCATGGTTCTGTGGGTTGATCAGGAGCAGGTTTTGAACAGGCAGACTCGCCGCCAGGTCCGCCAGGTCGTAGCTTTTCATGCTACCGCTGACAGTAGCCGGAATCCATTGCGCATCATAAAACTCATGCCTCAGCAGGTCAGCGTAGGAATACAGCGGCTCTATGAGCACAGTTCTCTCAATAGCCGGCTCAAAGGCGGCAGCGTGCAGCAGGGCCGGCGCCAGGGTAGCATGGGCCAAAGCAGTTACTTTAATAGCTGTTTCGGAAGTATTTTTCAGATGATGCACCATTTTCACCATATCCTCCGCCTGACGAGCCAGTATGCTTTTGCTCAAAAGTATGCCACCCGCCCAGGTATTAAAAGAGACACCGTCAATTTGTGAATCACCCCGCAGGTAAGCCGGACCCAGTTCACCTACACCCACCACATCAGCCGCCAGCACTGTCAGCCCCTGCCTGACCAGTGACTCAATTTCTCCTCCGGGCGCGGCTTCGGCAGCTTTGCCCTGCGGGTGAAAGTAGACGACCGCTTCATCGGAGCGGGGCTCATCAGGAATGAAAAGCAAAAAGGGGGTCACATGACTTTCTCCGATCATCAGGTATTTCTGAACCCGGTAGCCATCCCGCTGGTACTGCCCGGCAAAATGTACTTCTGCAGCCAGATCGGGCATCTCAAATCCTGAACGCCCCTTTGCCTCTCGTCGAGTTTTCTCGGGGTCAAAATTTGCTCTCCCTTCCGTAATCGCTACCTCTTGCCGCTGCGCCTGTTCACTCTCCAGGTCAAATACATTTTTGCACTCCCGCGCCGTCATGATCTGACCAGTAGAAGTTGCCCAGAGTTCTTCTGGTTTAAAAACTTCTACGGTCTCATCCCGGGCACTACCGGGATGCTGCAGGTGCTGCTGAAAAAATGCGTACATAGCTTCCCGGTTTTTAGGCGTAGAAGCATGGGGTGCGTCATCTTCACTCATGCTGATGTTCTCCGGCTTACCCAACGCCCGGTATGCCTGCTGTAGTTCTTGATAAGTGTCCCGTGCTCCTTCTATGCTGAAGAAATCTCGGCTGGTGCTGATGATGAGCGTAGGCTTGGGCGCACGAGCGACGAGGTAATCGGCCAGGTCCAGTTCGTTGGCAACGAAATCCGGCAGATTCTGCTCGGCATCCTGCGGGCCTCGCGTCTTGAGCAGCGTTTCCATACGGGTGATATAGGCTTCAGGAGCGGCCGCTAAAATTCTATCATCAAAGGCAGCAATGTAGGCGGTCTGTGTGCCACCCCCGGAGCGGCCGGTCATGCCGATGCGCTGCGGGTCTACCTCGGGCCGGGTGAGCAGGTAATCTACCGAGCGGATGCCATCCCATATCATGATTTTGGCCAGCGAATTGCCGTTGATGAAGCTCTGCGCTCCGGCGTAGCTATGCTCATGAGTAGAGCCGCCGATACGCGACCATTTACCTTCATCATCCGGGTACTGCATCCGCTCCCCCTGCCCCAGCGGATCAAATGCTAGTACAACGAAGCCCTTTTTGACCAGGTTGATAATCTTGGTCTGGTAGGTATCGCTGCGAAAACCCAGGTCGGAATGTCCGCTGCAATAAATTACGGCCGGGGCCTTACCCTTTCTGCTTTTTGGTAGAAAAAGGGCAGCGGTCACATAAAAACCGGGTTGTGACTCGTAGATCAGCTTTTCAACCGTATAATCATCCCGCTTAATTACGCCCGTAATTTCAGGATTCAGCGGTGTTTTCTCCGGAAAAGGACCAATGATTTGAGAAAGTTTTAACTTTACCTGATCCCGGTATTCCAGCCAGTCTTCAGCAGTTTCCAGGGATGCAATGCGTGCTTCACGCGCAGCAAAGCGTGTTTCAGCTTCCTCCACCATTTCCTTGTAAAGCGCGTTGACATCATCGGCATAGTACTGATAATGGTTCAGCAAATTCAGGTCTTCTTCCTGCGCCCGAAGTAACGGACTGATGAGTAGCAAAAGGGCTGTCAGTAGTTGTTTCATGATACGGTTTGGCTGATATCCACCAGGTACATCTGTCGCTGGTTGTTACGGTGTGTAGAATCAAAAATCACTTGCGTACCCTGCTGGTTGGATCGGGGATGCAGATCGCACCGCCATTCACCGGTAAAATGCTTGGGTTCAAAAAATCTTCCCAGAACCACCTTTCGGTCCGTGGGCACGTGGTAGAGGTAGAGCGTCTGCCGGCGTCCCGGATCGCGGTAGGGATAGGTATCGTTGAGTATCCATTCAGCGTTGGTATTGGGCACATACGTGTTATGGCCATTTTCCACCATTTTGTCTGGTCCGACAATCTGTATTTCGTCAGTTTTGTCTTTAAACAGGTAAAAAGCCGCCAGTTTACCTTCCGGCTGCGTCCAGGCGCAGATGTGCTGCGGATCGCGCCAGATGAAGTGGGAAGTGTTGCCCGAAGGGTCCAGCACATAAGGATCGCTGCCGTCCATATTGGCAGTGAACATACGGGTAGTAAAGCCCCGGTTGACCGTCTCCAGGCTGTTGACCGGCGCTTCCCGCCAGCGATGGAGGAAAATAAAGCGCTCACTGTCAGGGCTTACCAGCAGGTGGTTGAAGTAGTGCCACTTTTCTTGGAGTGACTTACCGAAATAAGGTATCTCCGCCGCATCTGCCAGGGAGAAGATCATTTTGGATTCCCCGGTTTGCAGGTTCATGCGGTAGATGCCAATTTCCTGTGGGGCCCGCTGGTCGGCGTAAGGGTCAGGAATACCGGGATAGCCGTATCCGGGACGCATGTTCTGGATGCGGTTAAATTCGGTACCCACCGCGTATTTACCATCCGGACTGAGGGCATAAATGGCTTTGGGAAGGGTGCGTTTCTTTCCGGTTTTGATGTTCATCACCTGGCTGACGAACTGCCCGTCTTGCTGGTCATTCCAGATCACCTCCTCCGAGGAACCGGGAATCCACTGCAGCATACAACCCTGCTGCCAGCCCCAGGCATTGCTCTCTCCAATCTCTATCCAACGGTCGTTGTCCTGTAAATCCACCATCCCGATTTGGATCACATCCTTTTCAGTGGGCGAGCGCATGGGTATGTCCACTTCCATGCCCAGTACATAGCGTCCGGTGGGGTCTACCTGCTCCTTATCGTAATAGCCAAACCAGTGTGACTTGGGTCCCCGGGTGATCTGCCGTACCGGAAACTCCTGCCAGGAAAGATCAGGCAGACCTGGCAAGCAGGGCAGTACAATACCGCTGGCCAGCGTTTTTTGTATAAAGTCTCTTCTATTCATCATCAGTAGGTTGTGCATTTATCATTAGCAAAAAATAAAAAGCCGCGGGGCAAAACAGAACAACGCAGAACAGCATTTTCTGCTTAAGCGACATGCTCCCCTTATCAAGTAAAAGCTAAAAAAATAAAGGCTTATCACGAAAATTTACTCCTTATTTTTTGTGCATCGTGGTTCTGCCAGTGTAAAAAAGTGTAATTTAAGATGTAAACCTATACTTAGCCTACCTAAACCATGCTCAACCTATCTTCTATTCTTGAAAGCAGTGCCGTGAAGTTTCCCGACAGCCCGGCCTTTGTATTTGCTGATCGTACCATGAGCTATGCCCAGGTCAATGCCGCCGCCAATCAGGTGGCCAACGGACTATTAAATAAGGGCATATCCCCGGGCGATAAGGTCGCCCTCAGCTGCCTCAATCTACCTTATTTTCCCATCATTTATTTTGGCATCCTCAAAGCAGGTGCAGTAGTGGTTCCGCTAAGCGTGTTACTCAAAAAAGATGAAATTGCCTACCATCTGAACGATAGTGATGCCAAAGCATACTTTTGCTTCAGTGGTACGGAAGCGCTGCCGATGGGGCAGATGGGCTATGACGGATTTCAGCAGGCAGCAGGCTGCGAGCATTTTGTGATGATCATGCCTGCCCCCGAAATGCCCACATCCATTGAGGGGACCGCTACGCTGGCCCAACTCATGCAGGGACAGTCAGCAGACTTTGATACTTATCAGAGCAGTGCCGAAGACACTGCCCTGATCATCTATACTTCGGGTACTACCGGCAAGCCCAAAGGTGCTGAACTGACCCACTCCAATCTTTTGCAGAATGCAATACTATCAGCGGACCTGGTTGGAATGCAGCATGAAGATGTGTTGCTGATCGTTCTGCCTCTCTTCCACATTTTTGCCATGACAGTGCAAATGAATGCAGGAATATACCGGGCTTCAAAATCTGTCCTGCTGCCCAAATTTGACGCGGCCAGTGTATTTGGACTGATGGAAAAGCATAAGGTCACCGTATTTGCCGGGGTACCTACCATGTACTGGGGGCTAAACCAGTACCAGGACGCTAATTTTGACTACAGTAGCATCATGCAAAACCTGCGGATCGCTGCATCGGGCGGGGCTTCCCTACCCCTTCAGGTGCTGCAGGATTTTGAAGAAAGATTTGATGTACCCATCCTGGAAGGTTACGGCATGTCGGAAGGCTCACCGGTAGTCACTTTCAACCAACTGGATGTGGGCAGAAAGCCCGGCTCCATCGGTACTCCAGTATGGGGCGTAGAGGTAAAAATAGTAGACGAAAACGGTGAAAAAGTAGCAGTAGGCGAAAAAGGAGAGCTTTGCTACCGGGGACATAATGTGATGAAGGGCTACTACAAAAAACCGGAGGCAACTGCTGAAGCTTTAAAAAATGGCTGGCTGTACTCCGGGGATATCGCTACCCAGGATGAAGATGGCTTCTATTATATCGTTGACCGCACCAAGGACATGATCATCCGGGGAGGGTTCAATGTCTACCCGCGTGAAATTGAGGAGGTAATGATTACCCACCCGCATGTCTCCATGGTAGCGGTGATCGGTGTCCCTGACGAAAAGTTTGGTGAAGAGGTCAAAGCTTATGTGGTGCTCAAAGAGGGGGCTTCCCTCGCTGCTGAGACGCTCATCGCCTGGACCAAGGAAAGGATTGCTGATTATAAATATCCCCGTCATATAGAATACCTGGACAGTCTGCCCATGAGTGCTACGGGTAAAATACTGAAGAAAGAACTGCGTTGAAATAGTATTTGTAGCAGCGCTGTAAGGATTTTCCAGCGCTGCTACACTATGAATGCTTGAAAGTAAATTATTCTTTTTTCTGCTGTTCCTCCCGGACTGCCTCCCAGGCAAAATCGCCCTCCCATGCCACACCCAGTTCCCAGGTATCGCACTCTTCATTCTCTTCCATAGTGCAATGGACGCCAAAGGGGCAAGTACCTGTTTCGGAACAAAAGCTGATCTCATTCTGGCCTTCTTCCATACAGGTAACGTATTCATCCAGTGCCTTGATCAGGAAGGTATAAACCAGTTTGAAAGGTAGCCCATGAGGGATTCTCACTGCAATTTGATAATGTTCAAAAAGTGCTCTCAGGGTAACACACAACTCCAACAGCTGCTGATCATCCCACTTCTCGGCAGGAGGAAAACTTTCTGAAGAAAGCCCCAGCCACTTCCCTGCTCTGTACATCGGTACTGTATCCAGATGGGATAATTGCTCAGGCACATCCATACTGATCGGTATGCCATCAGCATACTGCCGGTTATTGTTTTTGTCTTGGGCAGATTTCCTGATATCCTCTATCAGGTACTGCAGGTAAGCTTGCATTGAACTCATGGGTTTACTGGTTAAATAGTGAAACAATGTGAGATAAACCCAAAATGACAAGCAATTCAAATGCTATACTTGAAACTTAATACTTAAGTGTAATTTTTTGACTAAGATTTTATTTGAGTGTAAAACAAATCAGGGGAGCCCCGATTGGGACATCATGTAGGTAGCCATACAAATGGATACAAGTCTTTTTTTGTGCCGTCAGGTACAAGATTTGGGCAATTGAATACAGCCCAGCCATATCTGCCAAACCATATGGCCTACCTATGGCACGCAGGTATTTCTTCCACTGTTTTTTCTACCCACATAAAGTCCATGACGGGACTAGCTACCAATTGAAAAGGATCAATAACAAATGTATAAACCGTCCCCTATATGATTTACACTCATTTTATTTCAGGTGGCAAAGCAACCATTATACAGGCGCAGGATAAATATTCTGATCCAGATAAGCATTTCTAAACTTGCCTTCCGGATCGTATTGACTGGTCAGTGCCAGGAAATCGTCAATTTTGGGGTAGCGGCTGTGTAGTACTTCCGGCTTCATGGTGAATAGCTTACCCCAATGCGGTCGCGCGGCATAAGGAGATAGTTCGGCTTCAATCCTGGGCAGTATCTTCCTGACCTCCGGCCAGTTAGGTTTCCAGGTAAAATGGAAAGCAATTCCGTCTCGCTGGTAGCAGGTGCTCATCCAGTGCTGGTCGGCTGCTACAGCCCGAATTTCAGAAATCATCAGTTGGGGATAAATCGTATTTTTCATTGCTTCCAGCGCAAGCAGCGCGTCCACTGCATTTTCGCGGCCGACAAAAAACTCCGACTGCAGTTCGTCGCCACTGCTGGGAGTAAATCCCATCTTGAAGTGCGGCAGTCGTTCGTACCAGGGACCGGCCTCACCCATCTGTTGCGTGCAGTTTTCGGGCGACATTTCAGTGATCGGATGCAGGTTACGGGTAGCGGCAGTGGCTCCATAAAAATCATTTCCCAGTTCTTCCAGCGGCTGATCAGTACGCCTTTTGATCCACACCTGGCTGATCTCCTGATTTTGCCAGTCGGTAAAAAGGCTCACACTATAGCCCGCCGACATGATCGCATCAAAATGATCTTTCACTGACTGAAGGGGTAAGTTCTGAAATAAATCCTGTCGTACCTGAAATGTAGGCTCTACCTCCAGTGTGATCCGGCTAACGATGCCCAAAGCGCCCAGACTTACCACCGAACCATAAAAATCCGGGTGCTGCCTGTCCATACTGACCAACTCACCATTTGGTGTGACCAGCTCAATGGCCACTACTTTTCCCGCCATGTTGATATTATTTACACCCGAACCGTGGGTAGCCGTAGCACAGCCGCCTACCACCGAGATATGGGGCAGCGAAGCCAGATTATGCAGGGCAAAGCCCCGCTCATGTAGCTGAGGCGCCAGTTCTCCGTACAGGATACCCCCTTCCACCGTCACGGTGCGGGCCACTTCATCCAGTTTAACCAGCTTGTTAAGCTTACGGGTAGAGAGTTGGTTGAGCGGACTGTCGGCGATGTTGTTAAAGCAGTGCCGGGAGCCCACTGCCTTCTGTTTATCCAGTTTACCGACCAGATTTTGCAACTCTTCCACGCTGGAGGGTTCATGCAGTTTTTCTGCCTGGTAGGTGTAATTGCCGGCCCAGTTGGTACGGGCGGCCCTGGCGGTCTGCTTACAGGATACCATTGGTGCCAGTAAACTGCCAGCCACTAAGGCTGAAGAGGTTTTGAGAAACTCTTTCCTTTTCATAATACAGGTTTTCGGTTGTTGCGGTCACACTCTTATAGCTTGTTGAACAGTTTAATTTAAAGGATTTTTATGGCACAGCAAGAAATTTATTCACTGATAAAGCAGGCGAGTCTAATATCCTGAGTGCCAGGGGTTCATTGATATATTTCCTTTTCTGCACAGAAATACTACCTTTGCTGCGTATCATGGTGGCTTCGTTTGCAGATAATGACGCAGACAAGCTGTAAATAGGGAAAGCGGTGCAAATCCGCTGCAGTCCCCGCTGCTGTAACTCTTTTCTAATCTAATGCTGATTAGACACCTTTTTGGCAACACCCAATGGTCACTGTCCGCCTCCGGCAGGATGGGAAGACCGCCGAAAAGGAAAAGGAGAAGCCAGAAGACCTGCCACATACATCATCTCAAGCTTCCGGGGATAGAAGCAGACAGAACATATGAAAAATCGCTTTGACCGTCATTCCAGGCACCATTGTGTGCTGTCAAGCCTGTCTTATCTCAGATTAGCTACAGTCTTGCTTATGTTTGGTGTCGTTGCCTGTATGCCTGAAAAGGATCAGTTGCAGGACGCAAATGCCACGCTGCCAGCCCAACCCTGGACAGCAGAGGCGCAGCCCCGTTATGCCCGCGGCTTCGACATCAGCTACGAGGATAATTTTAAAGTCCTCCACCTGTATCAGGGCTTTGATACCACAGACTACCTGCTGCTGCCAGAGGGCATGGGCCGTCCAGATACTTTGCCTGATGCCACCACCATCAAAATTCCTGTGAAGTCGCTGGTAGCGCTGTCTACTACCCATGTTGCCTTGGCCGATTTCGTAGAAGCAGACAGCCTCATCATCGGGCTGGATAATAGCCAATATGTGTATGACCCCGAAGTACGTGAAAGGGTAGCCCAGGGTAGTGTCACTGCCGTAGGAGAAGGCGGCGGCCTGAACCAGGAGTTGGTAATTGCCCTGCAACCGGGTCTTCTGATGGTTTCCGGTATGCCCGGCACCGACCTGCAAAAATACCAGGCGATCGTTAATTCCGGTATTCCCGTCCTGATTAATACGGAGTGGATGGAAAATACACCGCTGGGCAAAGCCGAATGGGTAAAGCTGATGGCCGCGCTTACCAACCGTGAGGCATTGGCCAATCAGAAATTTGATACCATTGCCGCTGCATACCACCGGATTGCTCGTCTGACGGCAAACCTGGAAAAACGCCCATCAGTGATCAGTGGCTCTCCTTTTCAGGGTGCCTGGTACGTGCCGGGAGGAAGTAGTTATCGGGCAAAATTGTACCAGGAAGCAGGAGCATTCTGGCCCTGGGCACAGGATACTGTTGCCGTAAGCATACCAGTAGCTTTTGAAAATATGTATGCCTATGGCCTGGAGGCTGACTACTGGTTCAATCCCGGAATGGTCAGTTCGCTGCAAGCGCTGCTGGACAAGGATGCGCGCTTTGGCGATTTCAAGTCCTTTAATACCGGTCAGGTGTACAATAATAATCGCCGGATGACTCCTGATGGACAGGGGAACGACTATTTTGAAAGTGGCGTAGTAAATCCGCACCGCATCCTGGCAGACCTGACGTACATACTCCACCCGAAGCTGTTGCCCGAGCATACTTTATACTATTACCAGAAATTAGAATAGGTATGCCACTGACTGCAGAAAATAAAATAGTACAAAAGCAAAACAGCCGCACTAGCCTGCTGCTGATGGCACTAAGCCTGCTGCTTATACTCCTGTGGCTGGCTGATATAGCGCTGGGATCGGTAGCCATTCCCCTGGCTGACATCCTGCATACACTGCTAGGAGAGCCAAGTAGTAATCCTGCTTTTGACAACATTGTCCATAAAATCAGGCTGCCCAAATCCATCACAGCAGTACTGGCCGGGGCAGCCCTGGCAGTAGGTGGCCTGCAAATGCAAACGCTTTTCAGAAATCCCCTGGCCGGCCCCTCGGTATTGGGTGTGACTTCGGGCGCCAGCCTCGGCGTAGCGGTAGTCACTTTATCCGCCGGACAGGCAACCACCATCTTTGCCGTACAGCAACTGGGCATCAGCGGCAGTTGGGTGGTCGCCCTGGCTGCCAGTGCGGGGGCAGCCATGGTACTATTTATTATACTGGGCATTTCGCTGAAGATTAATGATTATGTGGTACTGCTGATCGCCGGTATCATGATTGGTAACATTACGCTTTCGCTGGTCAGCCTCTGGCAGTATTTCAGCAATCCCGAACAGATCCAGAATTACCTGCTCTGGACTTTCGGCAGTCTGCAGGGAGTTACTTCACAGCACCTGCTTGTCTTGCTGATCGTGATCAGCCTGGGCCTGCTACTTACCTTCCTGGCCAGTAAGCCGCTCAATGCCCTCCTGCTGGGCGAAACTTACGCCCGCAGCCTGGGGGTCAGGATACAGCAGCTGAGGCTACTGGTGATCGTGGCGACCAGCCTGCTGTCCGGTGCGGTGACTGCCTTCTGCGGCCCTATCGGCTTTATCGGTATCGCGGTGCCCCATCTGAGCAGGGGGCTATTCCATACCGCTGACCATCACGTACTGATTCCCGCTTCAGCGCTGATCGGCGCAATTACCCTGCTGGCCTGTGACATCATTGCCCAGTGGCCCGGCAGTAGCGCTACCCTTCCGCTCAATGCCATTACTGCACTTATCGGCTCTCCGGTGGTGATTTATGTAATTTTGAAAAACAGAAAACAGCAAAGCGCTTTTCATTAAGTAATGCAGACCACATCCACCATATTGCAGACACAGGCCCTTTCGGTAGGGTATGCGTCCACTGGAGCGCTGCTACAGAACCTCCAACTGGAGATCAGGCCCGGACAGCTAATTTGTCTGCTGGGGGCGAATGGCACCGGAAAGTCAACCCTGCTGCGTACGCTCAGCGGTATGCAGCAAGCTTTGCAGGGAAAAGTGATACTACAGGGGAAAACCCTGGGTACTTTCTCCGGCAGGGACCTGTCTCAGCGCATGAGTATCGTTCTCACCGAACGGGGTATCGCTTCCCATCTGCGGGTAAAAGAACTGCTGGCCATGGGCAGGCATCCTTATACCGGGTGGTTTGGCAGGCTGAACCGTGACGACCAGGATATCATACAGCGGGTAATGGAAGATACCGCTATTATACATTTTTCCGACAGACCACTCTATGAGCTAAGTGATGGAGAACGGCAAAAGGTGATGATCGCCCGGGCCATGGTACAGGATACCCCCATAATCATACTGGATGAACCGACTGTGCACCTGGACCTGCCTAATCGGGTGGAAATCATGCAACTATTGAGGCGGCTGGCACACCAGCAGCAAAAGGCTATCCTGATGAGCTCTCATGACCTTGACCTGGTCATGCAATCAGCCGATCGGCTATGGCTGCTGCAGGGCAAACATATCATCAGTGGCATCCCGGAAGATCTGGTGCTGCAGGGGAAACTGGAGCAGACCTTCCAGGAAAAAAACATCCGTTTTGACAGCTTCAAAGGCAGCTTCAGTATGCGCAAATCCGCCCAGCACCTGATCAGTTTCAGGGAAGAAGGATTAGCAGGACACTGGACCCGGCAAGCCCTGGAAAGAAGCGGTTTTAAGGTAGTGCAGGATGCCAGCGTCAGCCTGTCGCTCAGCCTTCAGCAAAGCCAGTCCCGGCCGGCCTGGATTCTACAGCGTACAGAAGAAACTGTCTTGTGCCATTCGCTGGAGGCGGTACTGAAAGTGCTGAAAGAACAGCAGTGGCATCTGGATAAAGAAATGAACAAAGAAGGATGAGGAAAGCGGGAGATCAAGATTGTATGGCCGGAAAGGCATCTTTATACAAACTGAAAATCAACTATATAGGAACACTATGCCTGTTGCTCATCTGTTTGTTTTTTCAATCCGGAACAATTCTGGGGCAGGCTGCCGATAGTATTTTACTGGAGGAAGTTCAGATATTCGGCATTCCAACGGAAAAATATGCCAGCGGCAGCAAGATCCTACGGCTGGATTCTGTCGCGCGCAGCAGCCTTTCCAACGGAAGTATCCACGACCTGCTGCAGCAGGAAACCGCGCTTTATCTCAGGGAATATGGCGGCGGTATGGTATCTACCCTTTCCATGAGGGGCACTGGCGCCAGCCATACGGCGGTACTCTGGAATGGTATCAACCTCAATTCCTTCACCCTGGGATCAACTGACTTTTCCAACCTGCCGGTTTTTATGTTTGACCGGGTAGAGGTGCATTATGGGGGAGGAAGTTCTTTCTACGGCAGCGATGCTTTGGGGGGCAGCATTCTGCTCAAAAGTGAAAACTCAGGGGCAACAGGTTTACAACTGCAGGCCCACCAGACCATTGGCAGTTTTGGCCAGTTTTTTTCCGGACTCAAAGTTCACTACGGGCTCGGGCATTGGCAGTTTACCAGTCGCGTATACCGGAAGAAAGCTGAGAATAACTTCGCTTTTACAAACACGGCAAAATTTGGCGGACCTGAAGAACGGCAGGCCAATGCCGATATCCATAACCAGGGCCTGATGCAGGAGATCAGCTACCAGCCCTCCAGCAACCGGCGTTTTAGTCTCAATGCCTGGCTCGAAGAAAGTGAGAATGGTATCCTGCCCCTGATGAGCAATAACCTAAAGCCGGAAACCTACGAACGCATCACTGACCGCCATACCCGGATATCAGCGCAATACCAGCACCAGGCCGGATGGGGCTATCTACAGGCTACTGCCGGCTATGTTCGTGACTTTCAGCGGTACGACACTTACGCGCCGATCAAAACAGATCGAAGCCTCGCCCGCCTGCAGTATGACAAGAAAATCTCAGACCACCTAAGTTTCAAAACCGGTGCTGACTGGCAATATATTCTGGCCGATACCGAAAACTACCCACAACCCAAACATCAGCACCGGGCCGATGCCTATGCCGCCCTGCAGTGGCAGCCGCTGGACTGGTGGGAACTGAGCCTGAACCTGCGGCAGGCCTGGGTCAGCGGCTACCAGGCTCCCTTATCTCCTTCGCTGGGTAGCGCAATAGAATTACTGCAAAGTCAAAAGCACAGCCTGCAGTTTAAGGGGCAACTTGCTCGTAACTACCGGGTACCCACCTTTAATGACCTTTTCTGGGCTCCGGGGGGTAATCCTGACCTGAGGGCTGAACATGCGTGGTCGTACGAAAGCGGGCTGCTGTTTACCAGGCAAAACTTTTCTGCGGAGGCAACTTACTACCATTCCAGAGTGGATGACTGGATTGTATGGCTGGACCAGGGAAATTTCTGGAGTCCCGCTAATTTTCGTGAGGTTGTGATCAACGGCATGGAAGTCAACGGACGCCAGCTTTGGCAAATGGGCAGCTTTCAGTTCAGACTCCACGCTACTTACGCTTTTACGGCTTCTATTAACCAGAGCCGGGTGAATGAATTTGATCGTTCCGCAGGAAAACAGCTGCCCTATGTGCCTCGTCACCGGGCGGGACTCAATGCGGACCTGCAATGGCAGGAGTGGTCAGCCGGAATATTCAGCCAGTGGACCAGCCGGCGATTCCTGACCACAACCAATGAAAGTGCACTGCCTGGTTTTGCCCTGCTCAACCTGCGCCTTAACAAAAGCTTTGCGCTCTGGAAAACCACTTCCGCGCTCAGTCTGCGGGTCAACAACCTACTCAATACTGAATATCAGAACGTAGCCAATCGCGCTATGCCGGGGCGCAATTATGAACTTAGCTTACAATTCAAGATTAGTCAATAATTTTTTATCCACCTTTTTTATTTGTTAGAAATGCAATCAAAACAAACCTATCTCTCCACTTTACTCATCACTTTTCTCAGCCTGTTTTTTAGCTGTGGCGAAGATACACCAGAACCGGTAGCGGGAGATATACTGATCATCAATGAGGGTAATTTTGGGCAGGCTAATGGTTCGCTCAGTTTGTACAGTCGTGAAGCTGAGCAGGTGGAAAATAATGTATTTAGTGAAGCAAACAGTGGCCGGGAACTGGAAGCAAGCGTGCAGTCAGTCAGGGTGCACGATGAAGTCGCATTTATCGTTTGTAATGCTGCGGATAAAATTGAGATCGTCGATGCTGCCACCCTTGAAGCCCTCCGTGCGCCGCTGGAAGACGAAGGCCTGATAAGCCCACGCTACCTGACGGTAGCTGGAAACAAGGCATATGTGACTGTATGGGGTCCCTTTGATGAGAATTTTGCGCTCACCGAGTCCAAAGTGGCGGTCATTGACCTGAATGACTATAGCATCAGCAAATACATAGATGTAGCGGCCGGTCCGGAGGGTATTTTGGCGGAAGGCGATAAAGTTTTTGTGGCCAACAGCTTTACCAATGTACTGACTGTCATAGATACGAATACAGATGAAGTGACAGAAGAAATCACGCTGGAGGGGAGTCCGCAACTGATGGACACATACGCGACATTCCTGTGGGTGAGCGTAACCGGCGCGGCCTCTCAGTTTGTACAGATCGACCCGATCAGAAACAGCATTACCAAAACCATCTCGGTAGCAGGCAGCAATAGTAACGGGAAGTTTACCATCAATAAAAACCTGAACAGCCTCTACTTTATCGGTGCTGAACCTTTTCCCTCCAGTGTTACGAATATCCTTTCTCTGCCTCTGGATGCCTCCTCTCCCACTTACGAAACGCTGATCAGCGGCAATAGCTTCTATGGGATTGGCAGCGACCCACTGAGCAATGAGCTTTTTGTCGGTAACAGTAATTCATTTCAAGGTGAGGGCACTTTGCTGCGCTACGATGCGCAGGGCATGCTGCTGGATAGCTATGCGGTAGGCGTAGGCCCAAATGGATTTGTTTTTTAGCCGGGCAGCAGAGCCTTGCAGCAGCGATGTTATGTAAGGTTTAGCCTCCAGTAATACTCATCCGCTGTTTCCTGCTCCTGCACAAAGTGGTTCTTCTGCAGCACGCTAAATGAGGCTATATTCTGTTTGCCGGTAGTCGCCAGAACCGCCCTGATAGCAGGCTGCTGCCTGGCCCAGCCGATGATACCGGACACTGCTTCGGTCATGAAGCCCCGGTTCTGAAATGCTTCGTAGGTACCGTAGCCGATTTCAATCTCTCCCGCTGCGTTGGGCTCACCGAGTACACACAGGTCTCCTACCATCCGCTGATCCTGCCGGGAAATGATGGTCCACAAGGTGGAATACAAATAGTTTTTGGTCTGATCTGCCACACTGGGGACGATGGTCTGCTCCAGTGCTTCCCGCAGTTCAGGCGAGATAATCCTTTGGCCGTGGTTAAGCAGCAGTTCACTTTCCAGGGAGTTATCCAGCCTGATGTATTTGAGCAACTGCTCGTAGGTGAGCGGCCTGAGCATGAGCCGTTTGGTTTCGACCATCGTATGGTGAGGGGTTTCTGTCAATGCCGTGGGGAATTTGTGCTTAGCTGTCTGTGCGTTTATTACCGGAGCTTAGCTTTTGTTTTTTGCCAGCCACTCCTGTCGCCGCTGATCGGGGAGGTATGTGATGGAAAAGTCTTCAAAATGTGCGCGGAAACCGTCTCCATCAGGAGAAGCGGCAGTCATACCGGCCATCACGGGCACATTATCGGGAAAATGAGCAAGCCGCATCATTTGGTAGGCCTTACCGTCCAGTGAAAAGAATATCTCCACAGCATCCAGCCTTCTGACTGCTTTGAGGTAAACCTTTTCAGGATAATGGTCCAGTGAAATGATACTCCAGTCACTTTTGACCCGGGTAACCACTGCACTCAGGTTAATTTTACCGTCTACAAATTCAACCCCGGTCTTGATCCAGTTTTGCTCGTTGATACGGATCATCAGGCCCATCTGGTCATACCGGCTTCGGTAATCAGCGGAAATACAGACGCTGATTTCAAACTCTCCTCCCAGTTGGGTGTAGTAAAAGGGGCCGTCGTCCACGGTAAATCCGTAGTGGGTTTCGCGCCAGTAGTCAGTTCCGGGCGTGACAAACATGCTGAGGCCGGCTTCCTGACTTACTTCCCATTGCCGAGGCTCATTAAACCAGTACATCTGTGGCATCTTCCGTGATATTTATGTTAAGAATGGCTAAAGCTACAAATCCACCCAAACGCTCACCAGAACAGTCATTTCAGGACATCTTTGCTGCGATGCCAGCCCAGACCAGTACTCATTTTGGGGAGCAGAATATGGTGGAAAGATAGTCGATAGGAGCTTATCTTGTTCAGCCCCTGTGGTACTCCGCCAAAATTTCTGCCCTTCATTCATCAAAAACAGCCACTGCCCGCACCGGTGAACCTGTTCCACCCCGGATTTTGAGCGGTAAGCCGATAAAGCGAAAGCGTCCCCTTCCCACCAGCAGGTGCAGGTTGATCATATTTTCGTAATGCGTAAATTCCATTTCTCCACAGATTTGGTGTACTTCTGTATTTGAAACGCCTGGCACACCGGGCGACATGGTCTCAACACCAAAAGCCGCAATCTGCTGATCTCCCAGCCAGCGGGCGGCATCCACGCTGATACCGGGCCCTTTGCCCCAGTCATCGGTACCAAAAGCTTTACGGTAATGGTCAGTACAGAGCAGAACGGTATCGCCTTTCTGGATAGTAAGCCCGGCTTTTTCACAGGCTTCCGCCAGTTCGTGGGCTTCAATTAATTCACGAAAACCCTTGTGGGTGAAGTCCAGGCAGATTCCTTCGGTATAAAACATAGACAAGGGCATAGTATCTATGGACTGGCCCACGTTCTCGCGGCGCATATGGTTCAATGCATCCACATGCGTGCCGGTATGTTCTCCCATTTCCAGTTTGTACACGCTGGGTGTGATGGTATCGGCATCCGAGATACCCTCCCACTGTTCATGCGTAGCGTGCAGGCTAATCTTCACCTGCGGAAGACTTTTGTATACTGGCATACCCGAGAAAATTTCCTGGCTCAGGTCTATAATTTCAGGCATACTGGCTTATCCTATTTATTCCCTGTAGATCGTTCTGATGCTTATTCCCTGATTTTACATCTCGTGCGAAGCCGGTATCAGCCGGGCGCTCAGGTCGGGCGTTTCCATGTCTTTGTCCAGGGGATACATTGGTCGCATGATCCTTTGATAACCCAGGCGCTCCAGGTCCTGGTCTACACCTCCCGGCGTAAGGGCCATGATCCAGTCGGCCCTCATGTCGTACAACTCGGGAACCAGGTAACCGATTTTGACAACTACGATATCTGTTTCGCGGGGATTGAGGCCCAGGTTGGTAAAGTCGCTTTCGTGGTGGTAGGGCTTGCGCTTTTTGGTTACGATCACCTGTACACTGCCTACTTTTACCACCACCTCTGTTTCTGCATGCTGGTCACCCTGGTGTATGGCTTCCACCGTACCTTTCAGCCTGACAGGTGGGGCAAAACGATCATCTATGGCGGCACCGGCCAAGCCATCTACGGTAGCGCCCACGCCTGCCTTTACCGCTTGTGCTACCAGTTCGGGACCAGGGACAGATGCATAAATAAGGCTCGGGCCGTCAGCCTGCTGGAATTCCGGGCGCGCAAGTATCTGCTCCAGCGTCCAGGTGACATCCCCGGCACCTCCGGCGGTAGGGTTGTCTCCCATATCGCTGATGATGAATGGCTGCTTATCGCTGGCAAGCGCCATTTTCAGGCTCTCTTCCAGCGTAGCGGTAGGGGCCACAAATTCAAAATCATGGCGCACCTCCCAGAAGCTCCTTGCCAGTTCTTCAGCGGCGGCGCTTACCATATCCCGGTCATCGCCGGTCACCATCACCACCGCGTGGTTGCGGGGCTCGTCGGCCCAGGCATAACCTACCCAGATGGCTGCATCAATGATACCTGCTTCCTTGGTGACAGGATCTACTTTGGCGTACAGGCTTTTGGCGGGTTCTATCCGGGTACTGGTTTTCTCTCCCGGCAACAAAATGGGCACCGGCACCCAGGCCTTGTAGGCAGGCTTACCTTTGCCGCTTTCCAGCCTTTCCAGCAGGTTATCCACTGCCCGCTTCTTGGATTCCAGCGCGTCTTCGTGGGGTGCCATGCGGTAGCAGGTAATCAGGTCAGTGTGCTCTGCCAGCCGCCGGGATACATTGCCATGCAAATCCATGGAAGTAGATATCAGCGTCTCTTTGCCCACCACTTCTCTTACCCTGATGATAAAGTCTCCTTCCGGATCGTCCAGCCCGACCACGCTCATGGCCCCGTGAATATCAAAAAACAGCCCATCGTAAGGACCATTTTCCCGCAGCATTTCCAGGGTCTTGCCGACCAGTGATTCATAAGCTTCACGGGTAACAATACCGCCGGGCAGGGCATGCCCCCTGATGGTGGGTATCCACTCCGCCCGCTGCCGGTTCAGAGAGTCCGGCGACAGGAAAGGATAAAAAGAAAATACATCATCGGCTACCCGGGCGTGGAAAGCTTCTTCGTGGGTCTGGGCAGGCGAAAAGGTGCTGGACTCAATGGCCAGGCCGGCGATGGCTATTCGGGGCAACGCATCTGCCTGTGCCGTTGCTTCATCGGCAGACTGCTGGCATCCCACCGCTACAAACAGGGAACATACTAAGAACAAATATTTCATGAGGCTATTAGGAAGTTAATTTCTGTAAATCTGATAAGTAGTTAGACAGTTTAAGGTTACAGGTTAAAAGTTTATAAAAAATTGAATTACAAGCATTTATAAAATAATAATGACAAAATAATTGTGGCTTATTACTCAAGTACTAAGAAAGATTTAAGTGGACATTAAAATGGTCCCCGTTTGTAACGTGCCATGCAATGGGGGGAGTCTTGTATACTGGGCGTTTTAAACGCCCCATTCCTACATCCTCGTCTCATACGAGGACGATTTATTAGCAAAATAACTCTATCACATTACTTACATGATTAAAATGAGGCGTCTCCGGGCAGCTATGCCGGATCGTCTCCCTAATTACGGAATAAATTTAAACTTCCCAATCTTCAGAACCGATCTTATCCCCTTACTGCTCCTTCTGGCATCCGATAGGGAAAGATATTGATTTGCTGCAATAGCTTTATTATTTTACATTATCATCAAAATTTCCCCTAAATGTTCCGGCTTCAATCCCTAAAGCGATGCATGAGAATATCCTTTTCTCCGACCTGCCCCCGCATGTAAAAAATGCCTTTACCCAACCGGTAAAAAAAGAAACGCTGCAGCAAGGTAAGATGCTGTTTCGCTTTACGCTTACTTCATCCAACTACAGGATGTCAGACGAGCCTCCTTATACGATGAGCAACCGGCCTTCCTCCTGGTGGTCAGATATCGACGACCTGAAGGGCATACTACAGGCTGCACGGGAGAAAAATGAGGACCTGGCAACTTATGTACGCAAAAGGTCAGCGGTATTTAAGCATTGGAACGAGATGCGCAACCTGATGGTGATCAAGCTGAACAAACCCAAAACGGCCTTCATCGGTGGGGTAGCGCCGCAGCAACTAGGCAACCGAACCAATAACGAGAAAGGGACGCCATTGCGAAATGAGCATAAAACTAAGTACTACACCAAAGCTGTTTACCTGGGCGGCGGCTTCAGCCAGGTCTACATACCCGCTATTGAGCAGACAGACTTTAGTTTTGTGATCCCGGTAGGCGCGGTCATGATTACTGATCCCATAGATGATATACTGAATTTTCTGGCCCAGTACCGTATCGTTTGACACCCGGCCCATCTTCTTCGGAGTTCGCTTGTTTAATAGCCCATTACCATTAAGAGACCGGTCATGAACAGGATACTGGCAAAAGCTACCAGGTTAAAACCTCCTCCGGTCATGGTGAATTTTTTTCGAACAACTACGCTGAAGTAGGTCAGATAGCCCATACCTATGCCGGCACAAATCAAAAAAATACCCAGGATCAATCTCATATCAATTCATAGATGATTTCTCTCAATTTATGAAATATTGCATACTGCTTAAGGCTAATCAAAGGTGCTTACAAGCTTTTTTTACCTACCTCAGGCCGTCAATTACTAATCCTTTGCCCAAAGGTCAGCAGGTTATGGTCCGGGTCCAGCAGGGCAAATTCTCTCTGTCCCCAGGGTTTGTCCTGCAGATGTCCGTTGGGATGTATGCTTACTTTATTGTCAAGCAGTGACTGGTAGAGACTGTCGATATCATCCGTTCTGATATACACCTGTCCGTAGTTTTCTCTGGGGTTCAGATCCCTGAACGCAAAGAAATGAATCTCAATGCTATCCTTGCCCAGGATGAGATAGTCACCATAGTCGCTGATTTCTACAAAGGCCAGTTGGTTCAGGTAATACTCCCTGGTCAGGGCCTTATCCCGCATAGGCAGTTTCGGATTGATGTGTGTAAGCATATATAAAGCTGACATTTTTTTTGGTGAAGAACAATAGTTTTACGGAGCCGGGCAGCCTGCTCTACACTTTTCTGTTGCGGGTATGTTGTTTTTTACATTCCTGCGTATTTGATTCCTGTTAGATCAGCCTGGCTGGTAGGCGGGATACAGATGGGCGTTCTTTTTTTCATGTAGCTTTGTGAACCAGTCCGTTTTGTCAAATTTCTTGTCTTATTGGTGCAGGATTACGCTTATCTGTTTTACCAAACTATTTTCTCAACCGCTTCATGACCAAACATTGCCAAAGGTGTCCTGATCTCTATCATAAGATTCCCTTCACGAATTTTATTGAATTGTACCGCTGGTTTTTCCCAACCTGGAGAAATGTGCTAAATGCCAGTGCGCAGATATAGGGGATGCGTCAGATTCAATGTCACAAATACCCTACGAATACCAGTGTATCAGTTTTACCACACATTAAAGGTACTGAATTAAAGCGAGCGTTCCTGCTGCCTTTTGATGGCTGACCAGCTCAATCATCATGGCTCCAGCATGGGCGCTCAAACGGAACAGCATCCGTTCCCAAACGGAACAGGAAGAAAAAAAATCGGAACAGCATCCGTTCTCCAACGGAACGGGAAGAAATTTTAAACGGAACAGCATCCGTTTTGCAGCGGATGCTGAAGAAATGAAAAGGTACTGAAGTCAAGCATCTACTTACTGCTTCTCTTGCCATCAACCAAATGAGGGGAGGGCAGTATACTACCGCCTGCTTCAAAAGTAAAGAAACGCCAGAGACTGATACCTCCGACGTTTCCCGAAGCTTGAATATTCAGAAAAGCTGATTACTCAGCGGTGGTAGGGTCAATGATGGTGGAGACTTTGCTGACACTATTGGCCGGGAAGCCTCCCTGGCTGGCGTGTTCGCGCACCAGCTGTTCATTGGGCGCATTGTATACACAGTAGATTTTGTCGTCAGTGACATAGCTGTGTACCCACTGTATCTGCGGCCCCATATTACTTAGTACCCCGCAGGAGGTCTGCGAGATGGATTTAAGTTCCTCCGGGCTCAGTTTTCCGGCACCGGGGATTTCTCTTTCAATTACGTATTTAGGCATAAGTTTAGGTATTTGTTTCCTACTCGTGTGGCTTTTCGGTTCCGCCCCGTTTTTATGGTGGTTGCTGGTCTCCACAACAGGCATTAGGTCTTATAATTTCCGTATATCTGCTCAAGCAAACAACAGCAGCGGGATGTTTTTTATGCCTTTTTACCAGAATGACAGGCATGGTGGTAATTGAGGTGCCCACTGACCGCCATGAAGGGGCGATGCATCCATCTGCAGGGATCAGCGGAAAGCTTCGCATGGTACAGGCAGCGCAAAATCAAAGGCAAATATTCCCGGGGAGAAGGTAACCATTTATGGCCGAGCGCAACCAAAGGGTAAATGTATACTTTGAATTTACCCATCATGACAATTACCAAAAACAAGTCCGCCGCTTTCTTATTCAGATCTTTAATATTGATATGTTTGATCCAACTGATCGCCCTGAGCACTCAGGCCCAGCTTTCGCTCTCCGGAGGGATTACTTACAACTATTCACCCTCACTCTCTTACGGCGAACGGCAGGATGTCGGTAGTCTCTTCAGTGTTTTCGGCGACCTGGAATACCAGCAGATCATCGGCCGCCTGCAGTTCAGCTCCATACTGGCGGGCACTTTTGAGTCAGGAAATCTGGAGAGTGGCTATGGCATCCATGGGTCTTTAGGCTACAATTTTGCCCCCACCGAACAGCTTCGCGTACCACTGATGCTGACTGCCGGAGGATCCTTCATTACCTATAATAATGGTTTCAACGGAAGTACAAGTGGCTCTGTCTTCACCGATGGCAGCCCTCAGCTGGGCATAACCATCTCCCCCTATTACCTGCTCAATGAGCATTTTGCGCTGATGGGTGCGTTTCGTTACCTCAAAGGCTTTGTAGCCACCGAACGTAGCCAGGCCATAGACCTTACCAATCTGTCAATAGGTATACGGTTTACGCTCTGATGTACGGCAAAAAAAAGCCCCATAAAAGGGGCTTTTACAGATTTTTTGTGAGTGACTACTCCACTACCGCATCAAAAGCGGTGTTGAGCACCCTGCCGTTGCGCTTCATCTGTATCCAGA
>CAZFFW010000065.1:0-27446 GCA_964518125.1 uncultured Porifericola sp. | reverse complement strand
ATTCATTTACCAGCCATATTACGCCAAGGAGATATGGTGGATGTAAAAAAAATTAAATGTATGGAACCATCTCTTTGCTGAAAATAGGCTTATTCATAGAATTTATTACCTGTGCGTATTTATCAGCATAGTCAAAGTCCTTTTCAGTAAGACTCAGTATAGTTTTGTGGCAAACAAATCTAACCACTTTACTAAAATGCTTACCAAAACCACTTATCAGAAACTGCAGGCCAGGGCCTTCAGTGAAAAATACCAAGACGTAGTGTTTGTTGATGAAGTGCCTATGGAAATCCCAGGTGCGGAAGAAGTACTGGTCCGTAACCATTTTGCCGGGATCAACGCCAGCGATGTAAACCTGATTGCCGGAAGGTATTTTGCTGATGCACATTTTCCGATAGACCTGGGTTTTGAGTTTATAGGAAAAATACAGGCGGTTGGAGAAAACGTGAAGCATCTGAAGGTTGGAGATGCTGTCATGGGCATACAGACCGGAGGCGGTTACCGCGAATATGTAACGCTGCCAGCGGCTCAGGCTATTCCCGTGCCCGAAGTTTCTGCCGAAATCATGTCTTTACTTACTGTAGGTCTGGCGGCTTCTATCGGTTTGGACACAGTCGGTGAGATGAAAAGTGGCGAAACAGTCCTGGTAACTGCCGCCGCCGGTGGTACCGGCCATATCGCCGTTCAACTGGCCAAAGCTGCCGGAAACCACGTGATCGGCACCTGTAGCAGTAAAGATAAAGTAGCTTTGCTGCATTCGCTGGGGTGTGACCGGGTCATTAACTACAAAGAAGAAGATGTAGACCAGGTGCTAAGCAAAGAGTATCCTCAAGGAGTCAACCTGGTTTTTGAAAATGTGGGAGGTAAACTGTTTGATACCAGCGTGCAACATCTGGCCAAATTAGGTAGAATCGTAGTATGTGGGTTTGTAAGTGAATATCTGCAGCAGGATACCATCACGGCTCCTCGGATATACCATCAGTTACTATGGAAGTCAGCCTCTATCCGGGGGTTCCTCTTTAGTGACTTTCCAGAACAGATTCCCGCTCATCTGCAAAAACTGATTGGTCTACTCACTGAAGGAAAGCTTCAGGTTTCCATAGACTCTAAAAAGTTCAAGGGTGTAGATGCTATCGTAGATGCTATAGATTATTTGTACAGCGGTAAAAATAGCGGTCGGGTAGTAGTGGAACTGTAGTTTTTTTACTATTCAAAAGGTCACTGAAAATGACAAAACTTTTTCTGAGATTATTTAAAAATTACGGCAAGGCTTATATGCTCTGCTTGGCGCTCTTTGCCTTTCTTTCTGTATCCCTTCTGGTTTTTCCTGTACTCAGGTCCGGCTATGGATTATGGACGATATGTCTGCTGCAGGTGCTGCTTCTGGGATGGCTTGTTGTATCCGCCAGGTATGCTGTTTTGCTACCGCTCAAGCTGGGTAGCCAACTCCTGGAAAATGATAAGCTATTGCAGTCAGTAGAACCTCGTATTCTGGCGCTTTACCAGGAAAATAAGCGGCTGGAAAACGAAATCTGCCGGGCAACTGACTACATCAAAGCCCTTGAGAACCCCGACAAGGATATCTCAGCTATCTATGCTGATCAGGATGATAGCTCTGAGCTAAAAAAGTCGCTGATGGGCTTATGGTCACACCTGCAAAAACTGGAATCAGAAGATAAGCAAAGGAGTTGGGTAGCCCAGGGTTTGGCCCGCTTTGTGGAAATCTTACGGTCCAATGCTGAAGATATAGATGAACTCAGCAACCGTATCATCACCCACCTGGTGAAGTACCTGGGAGCAACACAGGGAGGTATCTTTGTCCTCAACCAGGATGAAGAGGAGCCTTACCTCGAGATGCTGTCCTGTTATGCTTATGAGCGGAAAAAGCATCTTCAGAAGCGGATAGAAGTGGGCGAAGGCTTACTGGGACAGGTGATTCTTGAAAAAGAATATATCCATCTAACCGAGATTCCTGAGCAGTATGTCAACATCACTTCCGGACTGGGCCAAGCTAACCCCAGGGTACTGCTTATTTTCCCGCTGATCATCAACGAAGAAGTAATGGGGGCTATTGAACTGGCTTCTTTCAAGCCCTTTGAGGCTTTTCATATTGAGTTTATGAAAAAATTGTCGGAGAATATTGCTGCTACCCTGGCCAGTGCTAAAAGTGCGCAGAACAACCGGCGACTGCTGGAGGAATCCCAGCAGCAAACCGAAGAGATGCGTGCCCAGGAAGAAGAGATGAGGCAAAACATGGAAGAACTCCAGGCAACGCAGGAGCAGCAGGAACGCCTTCAGGCCGAAATCAAAGCCAATGAGGAGATACTTCGGAAAAAGGTAAAAGAACTGGAAGAGGCCCGCACCCAAATGGAAGAGATCAAAACCATAGAACAGCAACGTGCCAAAGAGCAGATTGAGAAACGTAACCAGATGATGGTGAAAGTACAGGAAAAATTCAAGTCACGTGAACAGGAACTGCTGGCACAGATTCAGCAGTTAGAGGCTGCCTCCGCCAATTCAGCAGAAAATCAATAATTGTTAACATCTAAATAAAACACAATGACAAAAGTAGATCTGGGCTATTTTCAGGCCTATTATGACGAAGAATTAGACGCTATCGTTGAGACTTGGGTGACTTCTCCGACTTCTGAGGAGTTCCGTACCGGTATGAATAAAATTATCGATATGATGGCTCACTACAAAACCGGCGCGCTGCTGGGTGATACCAAAGAACTGGGTGCCCTCAGCGAAGAAGATCAGCAGTGGTCTTTCACTGACTGGCTGGCAAGAGCCCTGGAAGTGGGTTATCACAGCTTCGCGGTGATCATCTCTTCAGATATCTTCGCCCAGATGTCGGTAGAAGACACGCTTACCGAGGTGCAGGCCAAAACTACTGTAACCATCCAATATTTTGGTGATGAGGATAAAGCCCGCGAGTGGATCAAAAGCATCCGAAAAACGGCCAATGCCTGATCAATTGATTCCCTGAATAAACGATAAGCCGGATAGTTTTCCGGCTTTTTTTGGCTCTCAGCAGCCCGACCCGTACTTTACTCCCTTTAAATTTCTGCGTAAATTTCAGATGATAATTTCACTCCGGTGAAGCACTTATTATAAAAGCTTATAAGAGCATGCAGGATAGAATAATTCAACTGGTTGCTAGTTTAGCTATAGCACTTGTGCCCATCATTCTATACTACTTTTGGCGGGAATATCCACCCAAAGGCATCAACCGGATGTATGGTTACCGAACCAGCCTGTCCATGAAGAACGAAGCCACCTGGAGAGTCGCTAATGACTATGCACCTAAATTCTTAGTGCCTGTTGGGGTGGCAACGATTATATTTGCTGTTACTGGTTTTTTTGTGCTGGAAGAGTTTTTCCGACCAGTTGTGTTTTTCTTAGTGCTAAGTTCGATCTCAATCATCCCCTTCACCGAATGGCACCTGCACAAGCATTTTGATAAAGACGGGAATCCGAAGCGGGATAGCGTTAGTGATAAAGAAACCTAATTCAAAAAATTACTGCTCTCCCTTCTCTTCCCTCACCTCTTCTCCTTGCCCATTGGGCCGCCCCAGCTTATCCAGGTCAATTTCCTCGTCGTCTTCTTCCGAATAAAATTCATCGTAATGTTCAATAAGGTGGAAGGGGGTATCCTCTTTTGCCAGCCTTTTGCCGTTGTCAAAAGCCATCAGCAGAGAAGGCAGCACGCTCAGGTTGGTAAACATGGCAATAAGCAGCGTTAGCGAGGTGAGTATGCCCAGGTACATGGTGCCTCCAAAACTGGAGCCGGCAAAAATAATAAAACCAAAAAAGAGGATGATAGAAGTATAGATCATACTGGCCCCGGTCTCCCGCAGGCTCTTGCTGATAGCGATGGGAACAAAAGAGTGGTTGCTCTTCAGTTCCTGCCGGTACTTGGCCAGGAAGTGGATGGAGTCATCTACCGAAATACCAAATACAATGCTGAAGATGATGGCCGTACTGGGCTTGAGCGGAATACCCACGAAGCCCATGATACCGGCCGTGACGATCAGCGGAATGATGTTGGGGATCAGCGAGATCAGGATCATACGGACATTACCAAACAGCAGCGCCATGATGACCGCAATCAGGCAGAAGGCCAGCAACAGGCTCACCAGCAGGTTGTCTATCAGAAATTCATTGCCTTTGGTAAACAGCAGGCTGGCCCCGGTGATGTTTACTTCGGTGCCTTCATCGTCAAAGATCTCTGCAGCTTTGGGCCGGATTTTTTCTTCTATCAGGTTTTGGATTTTGTTGGAACCGATATCGGCAATCTTGAGTGATACCCTGATCTGCTGCCCGGTGCTGTCGCTGAAGCTTTGCAATAGCGACATCTGCGCTGGTTCTTCTCCGGCAGTTGAGTCAGTCTGTTGTGAATTCTGCAGGTAACGAAAGATAAAGGCCCGGTCCCGGTTATCGGGCAGGGCATAGAAAGCAGGACTATTGTTGTAAAATGCCTGTCGGGCTGCTTTTACAAAACCCACAATGGAGATCGGCTGAGAAATTTCCGGCTGCTCTACCAGGTACTGCTGGAATTCATCCACTTTCTGCAGGGTAGGTATGCGTGTGGCCGAGCGATTCTGATGGGTATTGATTACTACCTCCAGGGGCATGATGCCGGTGAAGTTCCTCTCAAAAAAAGCCAGATCCTGCTTTAGTTTGCTGTCATTAGGCACATCGTCTACCAGGTAAGATACTGCCTCTATCCTGAGCATGCCGAACACGAATACAGCTACTACCACTACAGCTCCGCCCATCACACGGTAGCGGTGGCGATGTACCAGCAGATCCAGGGTAGTGAGCATTTTGTCTATGAAGCCAAACCTCAGGTGCTTGAGCTGCCTTGGGTTGGGCGGTGGCAGGTAGGAAAATACTGCCGGTATCAGGATGATACTAACCACAAAAGTAGCCAGGATATTTAAGCCCGCTACCAGGCCAAATTCTTCCAGTATGCGAATTTCGGTAAACATCAGTACCAGGAAGCCAATGGCAGTGGTTACGTTGGTGATGAAAGTAGCCAGACCGATTTTCTCCACCACCGCAGTAAGCGCCATGACCTTATCTCCATGCCGGTTGTACTCCCGGTGGTACTTATTGAGCAGGTACACACTGTTGGGAATCCCGATCACCACGATGATCGGTGGCAGCAGGCCGGATAGCACCGTAATATCGTAATCAAACAGCCCTAGTGTACCCACTGACCATACTACCATGATGCCAATGATGATGAGGGGGAAAAGCACCGCATCCCAGGAGCGGAAAAAGAATAGCAGTATGCAGGCAGTTATGATCACCGAAAGTATCAGGAATATTTTGAGTTCGGCCTGTATATTGGCATTCATGACTGTGCGGACAAAAGGAATACCCGCATAGTGTAGTTCTATGCCGGTCACTTCCGAAAAACTATCGCCAAGTTGCTGAATATCGGGGATTAGCTGCTGGCGCTTATCAGAATTGAGTACTTCCTTTTTGATGGCTACGAGTAGAAAGGTAGCGCCATTTTCTTCGTTGATCAGCTGGCCACTGTAAAATTTCAGTTCCCTCGCTTTAGATAACAGGCTGTCCAGTTCAGCCTGATCCTCCGGTATGCTTTCAAAAACCGGCTGCAGTTTAAAATCCTTGTCTTCGGTGTCTTTTACCAGTTTCTGCATATTGGGCATACCTAGCACATATTTGACACCCGGTAGCTTGGCTATTTCATCGCTGAAGTACTTGAATCGCCGAAAACTTTCGGATTCATAAAGGCTGCTGTCTTTGATCCCGATAGCCAGCAGGTTGGCATCTTCGCCAAATTGCTCTTTGAACTGGTTATAAAAGACCATATCCGGGTCAGTAGTGGGTACGGCTCCGGCGTATTCATAACTGAGTTTGAGATTCTGGGCCTGAAAACCCATGAATACTGTGATAATGGCAAGAATGATCATCAGCCACAGGCGGTACCTGATGATGGTATGAGCAAGTTTAGTCCACATGAAAGCTGTACTAAGCGGGTAAATCTATCAATTGCAAGTGTAGCGATAAAAAAAGAAAGTAAACCAACTGCCTCAAACACAAGAGGTTTAACCTATGATAATAATCGGTTCTTTTATCAAATGTTATTCAAAAGCAAATAGTTTCTATCTTTTCACCAGATCAGGTAATCCTTCCTGCGGGACAATGAGGCTATATACTTTTTTTCAGCGGGTCCTGTTTCAACAATAGTACCAATATACTGTATAATCGGGGAAACCTCTCATGAAATACCTTGGCTCTCTCGAAGAAATTTTCTACCGCTACCGCAAAAAACTCTTTTTCATTTGTGCCGGCGTAGTTTCTGAAGAAATCATGCCTACCTGATTGAATGTGCTCACTGATTTCCTGAGCCTCCTGCTGAAAGTCAGCCCATACTTCTTTGGAAAAAAAGTCATATTCCTCATTCTCAATCAGGTTCTCTAACTCCAGTGCATGTGCCATCTCGTGCAGCCCCAGGTTATAAGAGTCATCCGGATTGGCATATCCGTGCAGAAAACTTTTCCAGGACAGTACAATGGCCCCTGCTTTGGGATTGACCTCCCCTTTGTGCATCTGTTCGGTCACCGTAGAATAGTAAGCGTCCGGGTAGATGATAATTCTCTTGAAATGGCGCAGACATATTTCCGGCAGCCCAAAGGTCAGTTGTACTGCCGCCGCCGAGATCAGCACCTTCATCTCGCTGGTAACGATTTTGAACATACGGGGAATAAAAGTCTTGCGCCCGATAAACTGATTGACCCTGCTGACGAACTTTTCCTGGTCACGGGTATTCAGGTCACGAAAATAGGCGAAGTGCTGCTGCAGAATCTGGCGGATTTCTTCCCTGCTGACACCAGCGGTGGCTGAGCGGCGATACCGGAGGTACTGGTACAAAAAGTAAGCGCCCATCAAGATGAGCGCTATGATCATACCCGTGATCAGTGCATTGGTATCCAGCGTTTCCGTTTGCTCCTGCACCGTGATTAGCTTAGTTTTTCAAAAATTCGCTTCATCGAAGTAGCTTCCAGTAAGCGGGCTTTCAACTCAGGAATGGCGATGCGTTCCTGCTCAGTGCTGTCACGGTGGCGGATGGTTACCGTATTGTCCTCTTTGGTCTGATGGTCTACCGCAATACAGAAAGGGGTGCCGATCAGGTCCTGGCGCGTATAGCGCTTACCGATGGCGGCGCTCTCGTCATAGACGACCTTCATGTCCATCTTCAGGTCTTCATAAATGGAAGTGGCGATCTCCGGCAGGCCGTCCTTCTTGACCAGCGGCAGAATCGCTGCCTTTACAGGCGCCAGCGCCGGGTGGATCTTCAGGTAAATGCGTACTTTTTCATTGCCTTTGGCATCGGTTCCGGTATCTTCGGTGTAGGCCTCGCACAGCATCATCAGGAAGAGGCGGTCAGCACCGATAGAAGTCTCTACTACATAGGGGATATAGTTCTGGCCAACTTCCGGATCAAAGTACTGCATCTTTTTGCCCGATACCTCCTGATGACTCTTCAGGTCAAAATCCGTACGGGAGTGAATACCTTCTACTTCCTTGAAGCCAAAGGGAAACAGGTACTCGATATCTATGGCGGCATTGGCGTAGTGCGCCAGCTTCTCGTGCTCGTGGATGCGCAGCTTTTCAGTATCGAGCCCCAGTGCCTCATGCCACTTTATCCTGACAGATTTCCAGTGGTTAAACCACTCCATCTCTTCACCAGGACGCACAAAATATTGCATTTCCATCTGCTCAAACTCCCGCATACGGAAGATGAACTGCCGCGCCACGATCTCATTTCTGAATGCCTTACCGATCTGTGCGATACCAAAGGGCACTTTCTGGCGGGCCGTTTTCTGTACGTTCAGGAAATTGACAAAGATACCCTGGGCAGTTTCCGGACGCAGGTAAATGGTATTGGAATCATCGGATACCGAGCCGATTTTGGTAGAAAACATCAGGTTGAACTGACGTACATCGGTCCAGTTAGCGGTATCAGAAACGGGGCAGCGGATGTCGTACTCCAGAATCAGTTCTTTCACACCTGCCAGGTCTTCAGCTTCCAGCAGGCTGTTCATTTTTTTGAGCAGCAGGTGAGCGGTTTTGATCTCTCCTTCAGCTTCCAGGCGGGCGGCAAAGTCTTCAATCAGGTTATCAGCCCGGTAGCGCTTTTTGGAGTCTTTGTTGTCGATCATAGGATCGTTAAAGCTGTCTACGTGACCGGAAGCTTTCCAGGTCTGCGGCTGCATAAAAATAGCCGCATCCAGCCCCACAATGTTATCATTGAGGCGGGTCATGGCTTGCCACCATGCCTGTTTGAGGTTGTTTTTCAACTCTACACCATAAGGGCCATAGTCGTATACTGCCTGCAGGCCATCATATATTTCACTGGAAGGATATACAAATCCGTATTCTTTCGCATGGGCAATTACTTTCTTAAGGGAGTTCTCCGGCTCCTGGCCCTGCGGACTTGTCTTACTTTTTTCTGCCTTATCTTTTGCCATAGGTGCAAAGATAGAATGATTATCAGCGGAATTACAAGATATTAGGCGAAAGCTTTGAAGGAGAGTTATTTAGCCGGGAATTTCACTTTCGCGTAAATATCCGAAAGGGCCAGCTTATCTTTTAACAGAGGAAGTCGTATGTGGCTCTCAAGATCTCGCGCTTCACTGAGTACCCACTGATTGGTCTCGGCATCCCTGGTGAACACTTCTACCAGTGGCTTGTCCTGGGCTACCAGCACATAGGCCTGCAGGCTCTCCAGCATCCGGTACGACTGGAATTTATCGCCCCTATCATAGCCCTCGATACTATCGGAAAGTACCTCAAAGGTGATGGAGGGGTTGATAACTGTATCTTTATTTCTGTCCGTAGTCTTTGGCTCTCCCTGAATGAGTACTACATCAGGATAAAAAAAACGCGCTGCATCAGGTAGTGATACGCGCAGATCATTAGAGTGAACCGTAAAGTCTTTGCCTTTGATCATGATCCAAAGCAAAGCTGCAATGTTATTGCAAATAATAGTATGTAGTATGTATTATGTATTATACTCGAGCCAGACATAGGTATGATAATTCCGTCAATATATTCGTGTTTGGTGTCGCTCTCGCGCTCTGTGGCCAGGTAATCCTTAACGGATATTTTTTCTATACTTGCTTCTGCTTTCATATTGGTATGATTAAAGCTTCTGAGGGAATATAGTAAATTTGGCGCAGCAATAGATACTCCCGGAACTTTATGAGGCTTCACGCCCCTTCTTTTGCTAATATTGCTGCTTATATTTCGTTAATTTATCAGAAATCTTTGTGAAGCGAATTTCACCTCAATCTCATTATATGAATCTGAAACGAGTTTTTTTGATAGGTGTTCTCAGTCTATCTGCCTTGCTAAATGCAGTTCAGGCCCAGGAGATGGGCAGCAGTACGCCTCCATTTCTTAAATACACCCATAGTGCCTGGGTAGATTCCGTATTTAATACCCTGACTCCCGAAGAGCGTATTGCTCAACTGATCATGGTAGCGGCTTATTCCAACCGGGATGCGGCGCACCTTCAGGACCTGCTGAATATGGTGCAGAAGCAGAAAATAGGGGGCTTTGTCTTTTTTCAGGGCGGACCGGGGCGGCAGGCCAAAATGGTCAACCGACTCCAGCAGGCTTCTGAAGTACCGCTGCTCATTGCCATGGATGCCGAGTGGGGGATCGGTATGCGCCTGGACAGTACCATCAGCTTTCCTTTCCAGATGACCCTGGGAGCTGTACAGGATGACCAACTGCTCTACCAGATGGGGCAGGAAGTTGGCCGGCAGATGAAGCGAGCCGGTATGCATATCAATTTTGCCCCTGTGGTGGATGTCAATAACAACCCGGCCAATCCGGTGATCAATTTCCGCTCCTTTGGCGAAGATAAATTCAACGTAGCCAGTAAAAGCATCGCCTACATGAAGGGTATGCAGGATGAAGCCATCCTCACCACTGCCAAGCATTTTCCCGGCCACGGGGATACCGGTACCGACTCGCACTATGCCCTGCCGCAGATCAACCACAACCGGGCCCGACTGGATTCGCTGGAACTATACCCTTTCCGTCGTCTTATTGAAAGTGGTGTAGGGGGTGTAATGGTGGCCCACCTCAACATCCCGGCGCTGGATCCTACTCAGGGTCTGCCTTCTACGCTTTCCAAGCCTATTGTCAGTGGTCTTTTAAAAGATGAGCTGGGTTTTGAAGGCCTGGTAGTGACCGATGCCATGAACATGAAAGGCGTAACGGCCGGAAACGAACCGGGCGTGGTAGACAAAGACGCTATCCTGGCCGGAAACGATCTGCTGGAATTTACCGAAGATGTTTCCAAAACCATCGTGGAGGTCAAAAAAGCCATAGACCAGGGATTGATTTCCCAGGAAGAGATTGACCGCCGTGCCCGCAAGGTGCTGGCTGTCAAACATTGGGTTGGGCTGCAGGAAAATGTGCCCGTCAAGGTCAGTGATATCGCCAATGAGATGAATACCCCTACGGCCGAATTGCTCAATCGTAAGCTGATGGAAGCTGCGCTCACCGTACTGGCCAATGAAAATGACCTCATGCCGGTTCGCCGCCTGGATACGCTGCAGATTGCTTCTGTTTCGCTGGGCTCCAGCCGGGTGACACCCTTCCAGAAGATGCTGAATAATTACACAAAAGTACGCAGCTTTGTACTGGACGATAAGGCTACTGCCGCACAGGTGCAGGAAGTGAAGGATAAACTGAAAAATTATGACCTGGTAATCGCTGCGGTACATGATGACAGCAAATTTCCACGAAACAGCATTAAGTTTTCCGCGCCTCTGATGCAGTTTGTCAGTGAGCTGGCAAAAATGGACAACAGCATTATTTCCGTTTTCAAAAATCCCTATGTGCTTGATAAGCTCAATAACGTAGAGCAGGCCGAAGGACTAATCATAACCTACCAGGACAATACCGATGCGCAGGAACTGGCTGCCCAGCTAATCTTCGGCGGTGTAAGCGCCAGCGGCCGGCTGCCGGTAAGTGTAGGTGATAAGTATGCGCTGGGAGCAGGTATGGACGTGACCGGAAACATTCGTTTTAACTACACTTTGCCCGAAGATGCCGGAATAAACGGTGAAATGCTGCGCGCCGGGATTGACTCACTCATGTGGCAAGCCATCAATGCCAAGGCCATCCCCGGCGGACAGGTGCTGGTAGCCAAAGATAAGAAAGTAGTTTTTTACGAAGCTTATGGTGAGCATTCGTACTTTGACACCATTAAAGTGGAGAAAACCGATCTCTACGATTTAGCGTCCATTTCCAAAATTTCTTCGGCCCTGCCGGCCATCATGAAGCTGCACGATGAGGGGAAATTTGACCTGGATGCCAGCATTGATGATTACCTGCCCTACTTCCGTAACTCCAACAAAGCCGATGTCCCTTTCCGGGACATCCTGGCTCATCAGGCGCGCTTCAAACCCTGGATTCCCTACTGGCAGAGCACACTGAGGAAAAATGGAAGCTTTCGCTGGTTTACCTTCAAGGAGGATTCTTCTGCCCGCTTTCCGGTGAAGGTGTCGGCTAATCTCTGGCTGCACAGAAATTACCAGAAGAAAATTTTTAAAGCAATCAAAAAATCGCCGCTGGAAGAGAAAGCTGAGTACCTGTATTCCGGCCTGCTATTTTACCTCCTGCCTACCATCGTGGAAGAACTCAGCGGAGAAGATTATTTGACCTACATCAACGAAAATTTTTACGATCCCCTGGGCGCTACTACACTCACCTACAACCCAATGGAAGAATTTCCCAAGGAACGGATTGTGCCTACTGAACACGATTTTTTGTTTCGTAAAGAGAGCATACACGGGAGTGTGCATGATGAAGGCGCCATCATGATGGGTGGTGTATCGGCCAATGCCGGCCTTTTTTCCAATGCCAATGACCTGGCAAAGCTCATGCAGATGTACATGGACAAGGGCGTTTACGGAGGCCAGCGCTATATCAGCGAAGAGACCGTCAATGAATTTATCCGTTACCAGTTTCCCGAAAATGATAACCGCCGCGGACTGGGCTTTGATAAACCCTACTTTAAGCGGAGCCCTAACGGAAACGCAGCCATGAGCGCCAGCGACTCCAGTTTCGGCCACTCAGGCTTCACCGGTACCTTTACCTGGGCTGATCCCGAGCATAATCTGGTGTATGTATTTATGTCGAACCGGGTGCATCCTACCCGGGAGAACACCCGGCTCTATAAGCTGAATACCCGCACCAATATCCAGCAGGTGCTATACGATGCCATGGAAAGACCTCCCCTAAAGTAAGCAAACTTACATCCGATGATTTTCTCCGTTTTGTACCCTTAGGCAAGCCTCTTTATAGAGGCTTTTTTGTGTTTTAGCCCTTAAGGTCATTTTCTCATATAAAATAATCGCTGGTAGTATATAGCTACTATATGTGATATATAGTACTATAATAAAATTATTTATTAAAATATTTACATTTATTAAAATTCCTTACTTATATTTGTGTAAGGTTTATTTAAACACGCACAGATATGATAAACTTATTTAAAAGAAGAAAGAATGAGGCGCTTATGTCGTCTGACACGGCTCCCAAGGGGATTCATCATACGATTTCTTATGCTGTTTCCTACAATGATACATGGAATCATATCCGGAACGAACTCAGGAAAATGACATTACAAACAGTCAACTGATATAGTCTGGAAGGGGCGGATGCCCCTTTTTTATTTTTTTACGACAGATAACCTGCATAACTGACGGGTAGGGGCTTCAAAAAACACATCGGTAGCCGCATCCACTCGGCTGAAATTTTTTTCTTCCAGCACTTTCTCGTCAGAGGAAAGCCTGAACAGATACTGGCCCGGCTCCAGTAAAAATAATTTTATACCCATTGCTCTTGGTTCACTGCCGAAATGGTATATGCTGGCAGTGAGAGAGCGGGTATCCCAGTCTTCTACCAGGGCCGCAAACTGTCGGGGCGAGGTCAGCCAGCGCACTACATTCATCGGGAAGTACAAAGCGCCTCCCATATCACCACTGAGCATGCTGTACAGTTCATCTGCATCAAAACGAGGTATATTTTTTTGGGCGGTATATTTCAGGTAGTTGTTGGAAAAATTAAGAATACGGTCAGTCCAGCGTACTTCTGAGGTAAAGGCAGGCCAGTTCCACCGGAAGGCTTCGGCATTTTTCCGAAGCTCACGGTTTAGAAAGGCTTCATTTTTTTGTAATCTGTATTTTACGTATCCATTGCCGCTCTCCAGTAGCAACTGCTGGTATTGGGCTTCATTTCTGAACTGTACAAGCTTGGCCATCACTTCTGGTAGGAATTTGTCCATCTGCCGGACACACCAGTCTACAGAACCTGCAGAAGGATTGGAAGAAAGGTGGTCTTTGCGGGCCATGTACATGTCAGCCATCGCCAGTATCGGACTAATGTATTTTTCATCAGCAGTCATGTAATACGTGAGCAACATGGTATTACACATCATGCTCATGCTGCTGGGCCATACGTAGAGCGGATTATCAGTATAATTTTCAGGATTCCACCAGTTTTTGCCGGTGCCACCTACGCTACCATCCGGCCAGTGGATGGCCGAAGGAATGATGCCTGCCGGCTTGCCGCGCTCAGTCCGCATACTGGCATCCACCCAGGTATCCATCCAGGACGAAAAGAGCTGTGTCAGTTCGGCATCACCGCTACGCTGCCAGTATAACAGGGCAGGCTGTACTGCCCGGGGATGATAGACGGTATCGCAGGCGCGCCTGGCGGTAGGGTCTACTTCAGTAGCCGAGAAGTAGGTACTTTTGAATTGTAACTGTCCTCTTTCGTTGATACTACTCCATCGGTCACGCATCAGCCGGGCCAGTTGCAGCGCACGTTCTTTCCATATGGTATCGTCAGGATCAATATGCATCATGGCAGTGATGGTATCGCCGGAATCTTCGGCAGTATGCTCCACATCATCCACTCTGCTGGTGTAGCCGTGCTGCATGCGTGCCAGGCCAAATAAGCCATTAGAAAGACGGCTTTGGGCAGTGATCAGTTTGGTATCTTCAAAACCTACCAGTAGCGGAGTCCACCAGCGCCACATTTCCACATCATCTCCCCAGCCGCCTCCGTACTGGCCATCAGTAAGCTGACGCTCGTCAATCCACCATTCAACAATATCCGTTAGTTTTTCCAGGCACTCCCGCTGTAGCCTGGCCCATTCCGGGGCTTTGAAGTCAGTTGAAAAATCGGCTTTCCAGGGGATAGGCTGATCCAGGTACATGCCAATGACGCTATTTTCGGGAAAGGCCTGTTGTGCCACTTGGAGCAGTTTTCGGGCTTCGCCATAGTTGGCTTCCCGGCGTTCCTCCACATGCAGCAGGCTGCCGTGCTGTATGGTGATCCATACCAGCAAACGCCCCCGGTAGAGGCACCACAGGGGGTAGAGCGGCGCTTCATCGCTGATTTTTTCCGGAAACATCCCCTTACGGATGGGCCGGTTGAAGAAGTCAGACAAATAAGTTTTCTCTTCGGCATCAGATTGCATGGCTTGTTTGCGACCTTCTGCCCAACTGGCAGCTATGGGCAATATTTTTTGCAGGTCAGCTACCAGGTCGGTGCTAGCTTTGGGATGCTTAAGCAGCGACTGTAGATGGCGATAGCGCACTAGTTCATCCTCAGTATTGCCCGCTGCCAGTAGTATTTGGTTGATAGCCGGATCAAAGCGGGGCCAGGCTATAAGGCTTAAGCCGGCCTTTGTGCTGCTTTTAAGAAAAGATCGACGGGAAATATATGTTGCAGAAAATGGCATGGAATCATCATCTTTTGAACCAATAAGCTAAAGACTTAGCGCTATTCTCACAAGTTAATTGTGCAGAAGAAAAAAAACTCCGCCTGTGGGGCGGAGCTGCTGATGAATTCTTCGGCTGGTTCAGGCTTCCTGTTCTACGTTTTTCATACGGAAGTAATTGATCACTCCGCCGGCCAGGATGACCTGTACCTGCCGGTCGCTGAGGTTGTAAGTCAGCTCAATCTCCTCGTCACTGCTCTCATTGATCAGCTTTACATTTTCGCCATTTTCCAGCGCATCCCTCAGCCCTTCCAGACGGATGATGTCGTCCTGATTCAGTTTTTTGTAATCTTCATTTTTTACAAATTCCAAGGGTACAATACCAAAGTTTATCAGGTTCTGCCAACCGATACGGGCGTAGCTTTTGGCAATGGCGGCCACCTGCCCCAGGTATTTGGGGGCCAGGGCGGCATGCTCCCGGCTGGAGCCCTGCGCGTAGTTCTCTCCGGCCACTACCACATGCCCGCCGTGTTCCTGCTGCGCTTCTTTGGCGCGATCATAGAAAGTATCGTCGATGATGGAGAATGACCACTTGCTGATTTCGGGAATATTAGAGCGGAAGGGCAATACTTCAGCACCAGCCCGGAGAATCTCGTCCGTACTGATATTATCCTCCATCTTCAGCAGCACCGGCACGGTATATTCATTTTCCAGTTCGTTGAAATCCGGTAGAGATTTTACGTTAGGTCCTTTTTCAAGGTCTACTACATGGCCGTTTTCGGGCGGCTCTACCAGCAGGTCGGTATTGATGATCTCTTTTTCTGCGGGTACATATTTGGGATAATCCATTTTGTAAATATCGGCCAGGTCACGTGGATCGGTAATCTTACCCGTAAGGGCGGCGGCAGCAGCTGTTTCGGGGCTACAGAGGTAGACCTGGTCGTCCAGCGTACCGGAGCGTCCGGGGAAGTTACGGGGCATCGTCCGCAGGCTGATCTTGCCGGTAGCCGGTGCCTGTCCCATGCCGATACAGCCCATGCAACCGGCCTGGTGGAATCGCGCGCCGGCATGGATGAGGTTCTTGAAGGCATCACTGGCCGAGAGGTTCTCGATCATCTGCCGGGAGGTAGGATTGACATCAAAGGAAATATCTGCGTTGGCGGTTTTACCTTTGACAATCTCGCTGACCACCCAAAAGTCACGGAAGCCGGGATTGGCTGAAGAGCCTACTACTACCTGGTGTACGGGTTTACCTTCCACTTCTCTTACTTCCACCACATTACCAGGACTGCTGGGGCAGGCAATCAGCGGCACCAGTTCATCCAGCACAATCTCATCATGTTCGTCATATTGCGCACCTTCATCGGGTATAAGTTCTGTCCAGGCACCTTCTCTGCCCTGCGACTTCAGGAAGCGCTTCACTTCCTCATCTGAGGGGAAAACAGTAGTGGTAGCGCCCAGTTCGGTACCCATGTTGGCGATCACATGGCGGTCCATCGCCCTGAGCGAATCCAACCCGGGGCCGTAGTATTCTATGATCATACCCCGGCAGCCTTTCACATCATAGCGGCGCAGCATTTCCAGCACCACGTCCTTGGCACTTACCCAGTCGGGCAGCTTACCGCTAAGTTTGACACCCAGAACTTTGGGCATTTTGAAGTAAAGTGGTTCCCCGGCAATGGCAAAGGCCACATCCAGGCCTCCTGCTCCCAAAGCCAGCATGCCCAGTGCTCCCCCGGCAGGAGTATGACTGTCAGAGCCTACCATCGTTTTGCCGGGTACGCCGAAGCGTTCCATATGCACGGGATGGCTTACCCCATTGCCCGGACGGCTGTACCAGATACCAAATTTGGAAGCGGCGGATTTCAGAAACACATGGTCATCAGCGTTTTTAAAGTCAGTCTGCAAAAGGTTATGGTCTACATACTGAACAGAAACATCGGTCTGGGCCTGGTCTATACCCATGGATTCCAGTTCTAACATAACGAGTGTGCCGGTAGCATCCTGCGTGAGGGTCTGGTCAATCTTAATTCCTATCTCTTTTCCGGGCTGCATTTCGCCTTCAACCAGGTGAGATATGATAAGTTTTTGCGCAACATTGAGTGGTGATGACATGGTTATTAGTTTTAAAAGTAGAAGAATCACTAAAAAAATATGCTGATAAAGCAGTAACGGGAGATACCATTAAAAACAAGGACATTACCCAAGTGTTTAGAAGGACATTCTGAAAAGCTTAGGCTGGGCAGCAAATCGCTGGTGCTGACGGAGTGTTTCAGGCTTTTTTTTATATTGAGCGGAATCTGACTTAAATGATTACCTTTTGATCTGATATGAAGCTTTTTTCCAGAAATAAACGAACCATTAGCGGCTATGAGCCAATACTGCCTACGCGTAAGCACTGGCCGGTAGTGCAGCTGAGCCGGCAGCAGAAAAAATTTGTGGAGGAAGTGATTGACAAAAGTATGGAACGGCTGCTGGAGGAAGCACCTAAACTGGAGAAACTGATAGATGAACTGGAGACTACGCTGTACCGGGAAAGGCTGCGGATACGCCAAAATCCCTGGGCAGTAGATCCGGATGATGAGGAAGATTTCTGGAAGAAGATCAAGAAAAAGCTGGTAGGGATTTCTACCCGGCAGACCAATGGTGAATCTTTGCGTAGCTGGCAGCATGAACAGGCAAAAAAGGTGCTCAGAGATATTGCATCCCGTTATGCCAATGAGATTTCCAGTACCTTCAAGCCTTCCTCTTACCGGGTAGCCCGTAATGTGGTGACGTTTGGCTTTGCCCGTCTGCTCAATGCCTCCCGCGTCAAAGGCTTCCGCTCATTCTACAGCAACCAGTATTCTCTGCGGGATAAGATCAACATTGTTGGTGAGGTTGAAATGCTCAGGAGTCTGGCCCAGAAAGGTACCATCATCATGGTGCCTACCCATTTTAGCAACCTGGATTCTATCCTGATCGGCTGGGTAATCCATGAACTGGGTCTACCGCCCTTTATCTACGGCGCCGGGCTTAACCTTTTTAATATCAAGATCTTTGCCTACTTCATGAATAGCCTGGGGGCATATAAGGTAGACCGCCGCAAGAAGAATAAGATTTATATAGAAACCCTGAAGTCCTATTCCCGTCAGGCGATTCGCTGGGGTTGTCACAGCCTGTTTTTTCCGGGAGGGACCCGCTCCCGCTCCGGCAGGGTGGAGGACAAAATCAAACTGGGATTGCTGGGTACCGCTATGGAGGCCCAGCGCCTGAATTACGAGGAAAGTGAAAAAAGCGGAGAGCCGGCAGAAAAGATTTTTGTGGTACCGGTGGTGCTGAACTATCATTTTGTGCTGGAAGCGCCCAGCCTGATCCGTGATTACCTGGTGCAGGAAGGGCAGGAACGTTACTACATAGAAAGTGATGAATACTCCACTTCTTCCAAAATTATCAAGTTCCTTTTCCAGTTTTTTACCGAAGGTTCTGATATATCAGTGAGCTTTGGCAAGCCGATGGATATGCTGGGCAATGAAGTAGATGAGGAAGGGCATAGCCTGGACAAACACGGAAATTACATCAGCATGCGGGAGTATTTCTGCACAGGAGGTACTATTACCCGAGATACACAGCGGGAAAACGAATATACCCGTATGCTGGGAGAAGCCATCCTCAGGTCTTTTCATCTCAACAACCGGGTGTTCTCGAGCCACCTGGTAGCTTTTGCAGCATTTGAGATGATCCGCCAAAAGTATCCATACCTGGATCTGTACAACCTGCTCCGTATTCCTGAAGAGGAGCAGGTGATTCCATATGCCGCTTTCAGAGAAGTGTTCACCCGGCTGAATGAAGAAATTTTCCGGCAGCACAGAGAGGGAAAAGTAGATGTTGCCCCTCACCTCAAGCAGGATATAGACCTGGTAATTGAGCATGGTATAGACAATGTAGGCTTGTACCACTCACGGAGGCCATTGCTTCTGAATAAAGAAGGTGATATCATTACGCAGGATCTCAACACGCTCTATTACTACCACAACCGCATGGAAGGCTATGGGCTGGAGAGATTTTTCAGGCAGAGACCCGTTCACAAGCAATTTACGGAAGAATGAAACAGCAATATGTAGGAGTAGTCGGTGCGGGAAGTTTTGGTACTGTGATCGCCAATATACTGGCTGAGAATAGTATGGTACTGCTTTATGCACGCCGGCAGGAGGTGGTAGATGAAATGCGTCAGAGCAAAAAACGGGGTGAGTACCTGCTGCATCCGAATGTTTTTCCTACCAACGACCTGGAGCATCTGGCAGACGCCTGCCATGTGATATTTCCTATTGTGTCATCTTCAGGCTTTCGCGACTCAATCGTTGATCTTGCTCCCTTTTTGAAACCTTTTCATATCCTGATCCATGGTACCAAGGGGCTGGATGTAAGCCGGGAGTTTCGTGGCCCCCTTAGCCGGGAAAGTGTAAGGACCATGAGTGAGGTGATTCGGGAAGAAAGCGTAGTGGTAAGGGTAGGCTGCCTCGCCGGACCCAACCTGGCCAAGGAACTAGGCGAAGGACAGCCCGGTGCTACTGTGGTGGCCAGCCACTTTGATGAAGTAATACGTACAGGACAGCAACTGCTCCGTAATCCGCGCTTCCAGGTCTACGGCAACAGTGACCTGATCGGTATAGAACTATGCGGAGTGCTCAAAAATATTATTGCCATTGCTTCCGGCGTGCTGAGCGGCCTGGGCCTGGGTGAAAACGCGCGTGCCCTGCTGATTAGCCGGGGTATGGTGGAAATGATCTACCTCGGTAAGGCTTTGGGAGGTAACGTAGAGGCGTTCATTGGACTGGCAGGGGTAGGCGATCTGGTGGCAACCTGTTTTAGCCAGCACAGCCGTAACTTTACAGTAGGTAACCGGCTGGCCAGAGGAGAAAAGCTGGGTGAGATTATGCAGACTATGGAAGAACTGGCTGAAGGCGTAAATACTACCAAAGTGGCTAAACAACTGGCCGATTATTATCAGGTGAGTGCTCCTATTACCCGTATGCTCTATAAAATCCTTTTTGAGGACTTACCAGCCGAAAAGGCAGTAGACAGCCTGATGAGAATACCTTTTACCGAAGATGTAGGGTTTCTGTAAAAAAAAATCCGGGCCACCATGGACCCGGATTGTAGAAAAAGCCGGATGTTGCTGAATACTACTGCTTATACTGGTGCATATCAATGATCTTCACTTCTACCCTGCGGCTTTCTTCAGGGCTGGATTTTTCGCCTGCTGTAGCACCATAACCTCTTGCGGCAATTCTGCGCCTTACAATACCGCGTTGGTTAAAATAGTTGAGTACTTCAATAGCCCGCTCATTAGACAGGCGATGGTTAGTAGCCTCATCGCCCTCGGGTGAGGCATAACCGGAGATTTCAATACCCAGATCCGGATATTTTTTCAGCGCCTCAACTACTGAAGCCAGTTGCTCCTTGTCCTTGTCTACTACCTTACTATCGCCAACACTAAAGTAAATTTTGCGGATTTCACTAAGCAGGCTTTTATCATAATTGGTTTTTACGACTTCCTTGTTTTTCTGCTTGATAGCTTCCTCTGTCACATAGAAAGTAGGGAGCGAATAGATCGTCTCATTTCCTACTTTTTTGGCAACCAGGTTATCTTCACCGGTTTCATCGTAATAGTATGCTACTCCCGCTGACTCAATTTTCTCGTTATTTACTGCTTCAAAATTAACGTTTTCAATAGGATTGGTTGAGTACATCAGATCAAGCAGATACTCAAAAGCTGAGGTATCGGTAGAAGCGATGATGGATTCCATCATGTCGTAGAGGTCAAGGCTGTCGTTCTGTACGAGCATTGCCTCGTTGGCCTGACGTACCGTAGTTTCAGATTTGCCGCTTACATCATAAAAAGCATTTTTCACGATTACTTCCTGCCCTACGATCACGTCAAACTGCTTGATAGGCTTCAGGTGAATCTCCTGGTACAACTCATAAAAATAGGTCTGATTCGGTATATTCACATTGACAGTATAAGGCAGGTAACCCTCTGATTCAATGATCAGGTCATAATTTCGGCCGGGGGGTAAAATGATCAGGTAGTTACCGGTCTCTTTATCAGGATTGTATACATAATCAATTTTCTGGTTGGCATCCACATCTACCACTTTGATCTGAGTAGGTACAGCAGTAGGTTCTTCACCTGCCAGGATACGTCCTTTGATCATGGTAAGGGGAATATTGGCTTCGCTTTCAGGCATTTCAAAGAAGTAAATATCCTGCCCGCCTTTGCCTCCTTTTCTTTCAGAAGAGAAGTACCCCATTTTGCCATTGGCAGTGAGGGTAAAGTAATTGTCATCGGTAGGGGTATTGATCGGATAGCCAAGGTTATCCGGGCTTCTCCATTTTCCACTGACTTTGTAGCTTTTGAAGATATCGTTACCGCCCATGGTATTATGCCCATTGGAAGTAAAAAACAGGGTCTTACTATCCGGGTGGATAAAAGGAGCGTCTTCATCATAAGGCGTATTGATGGAGGGCCCAAGGTTCTCGGGCTTGCCCCAGCTACCATCTGCCTGCTTCTCTGCCTGATAAATATCCATGCCTCCTAATCCATCGGGGCGGTTACTGGCAAAATAGATTGTTTTACCATCCGGCGTGATGCTGGCAGTAGTCTCCATGTGGCGGGAGTTGATGCGTTCGCTGATGCTCACCGGAGAAGTCCATGATTTTCCGTCGCGTTTGATGGAATAGATGCTGCCCGAATTATTCTCACCACCCACAAAGATGAGCATTTCCTGCCCGTCTGCTGAGATGCCGGCAGTACCTACATTGTATTTGGTATTGACAGCCAGTTCCTTTGGCTCCGCCCAGCTTTTACCCTGTCTTTCAGCAGTAAATATCTTCTCTACGATTTTTCCTCTTTCTTCACGTACAGCAGTAAAAGCCAGCATACTTTCGTCGGCAGTTACCAGGGGATTATATTCAGTAAAGGAAGAGTTAATATTCTCGAAGCTTTTGATGACGATACCTTTGTTTTCGTTGAGCAGAAAGAGGGCATTTTTGCACACCTGAAGCTGACGGTTGACATCATCCAGGCTCTTTTTATCAGCGGCATTCAGCGACTTTTTATATTTTTCGTAGTGGCTGATCGCTTTTTCTACCTGTATATCCCGATGGTACATCTGGCCCAGGTAGTAATGTATATCCTCAGGAATCTTACTGCCATCTTTCCTGGCGAAGGCGCTTTCCAGGTAGGGGAGTCCCTTATACTGGTCATTGAGCTGGGGCGCATAGCTATAACATACCCCAAGACGGTAATATACCAGTGCTTCAGTAACACCATTATCCACTGCCTGCTGGTACAGTGGTAGGGCTGCTTCATAGTTTTTTGCCAGCTCAAAGAACTTGTTGGCCCGGTCTACGAGCGCGTCATCCGAGCCCTGTGCCCAGGAGGCCGGTGATAAATGCGTAATGCTCCAAATAAATAGCCACAAAATACCAATATTGCGGCAATTATACTTCCTTTTGCTACCTCTAATTCGCATTAAATCATCAGCAAAATTCTTCTCAACTTTGCGGTCAAACGCTTTTTTCATGGTCAACGGTTAATGATTACGGATCTAATAGGAGGAAAAACTGCTCCTATAAACGTTACCGAAAGCTAGAGATTCTGATTCCCTACCAAAAGCGTAAATGGTTCCAAACCTGTAATGTGTAAGTTTTCCTGTTTTAAATAGCCTCAAATGAGGCAATCGGGGCTGTTTTCTCAGGCAGTTGTATGCTGGCGGATAGCCCTGAGTCTCTGTAACAGAGGAGGATGGGAGTAGTGAAAGAATACGTACCAGGGGTGCGGCTGAAGGTTGCTCATGTTATGGGCCGAAAGTTTCTTCAGCGCATTCACCAGCGATTCGCCCCTGTAGGTAGTAGCGGCATAAGCATCGGCCTCAAACTCATTTTTGCGACTCCACACGTTCATCATCAGACCGGTCATGGTACTGATAGGCGAAAACAGTATCCCAAAAGCGATAAGGTTAATATGAATAGCCAGGGAATCTGCTCCCAGGGCAAGGGAAAGCTGCTCATTGAAGATGAGGAGAGAAAGCACAAAAAGGGTGAAGCCCACCTGCAGTACCGAAAAAAGCAGCCCCGACAGGATATGCTTTTTCTTGTAATGGCCTACTTCATGAGCAATCACCGCTACCAATTCCTCTGTGCTGTGGTTTTCTATCAGCGTATCATAAAGCACTACCTTTTTTTGTTTGCCAATTCCTGAAAAAAAGGCATTGGACTTACTGGAGCGTTTAGAGCCGTCAATGACAAAAATATTTTTGATCGGGAAATCAACTTCTTGGCTGTAGCGCTCAATAGCTGTTCGTAATGCGCCTTCTTGCAGGGGCACCAGCTTATTGAAAAGGGGCACGAAAATACTGGTATAAAACATATTCAGTAGTATCATCACTACCGCGGCGATGGCCCAGAAGTATAGCCAGAAGTTCTGCCCAATGCTGATCACCAGGTAGAGAAATGTACCTGCCAGCAGACCGCCGAGCAGAATTGTCAGCAGGTATCCCTTCAGCTTGTCTGTCCAGAAGGTTTTGAGCGTCATCTTGTTGAAGCCAAATTTCTCTTCAATTACAAAATTGCTGTACAACTGAAAAGGGATGGTGAGTATATCTGACGCCAGGAAAAGAACACCAAAATAAGCCAGCGCCAGCCAGACAGGGTTTTCAAAATAGGGTTGCAGTTGGGTATCCAGCCAGCCAAAAAATCCGGTAGCCAGCAGGCTTACATAAAGTGCAAAGCTGAAGGCGGACGTAATGGTATGAAAGCGGTCATTGGCACGCCGGTAGTCCAGTGATTGCCGGTACTTTTCGGCATCATATACTCCCTGTAGTTCCTCGGGAAGCTGGTCTTGCTTGCTGTTACGGTTGAGCACCTCCAGAAACTGCTCCAGCACAAAATTGATTGCAACGATTGCAATAATAATCGTAAGTAAAGAAGATGCTTCCATAAGTTAGCTGACCAGGATGCAAGCTAAAAATTTTTTACCAAGAAGGGAAGTTCGCGACAGTTTGCCTAAAAGCGAGGACATGGCAGTCTCATAATACTCCGCGGTGGCTTGCTGGGGTCGCGCAGCGAAAAATGATAGGTCACGGAAATTTCGTGCGCCCCTCCGCTCTCAATGCCCAGTCCGGACAGCGTATAGTCAAAACTATAGCCAATATTGAGGTCGCCGACCATCAGGCCTACCAGAGCGATCAATGATTCGTTATTAGGAAAATTTTCTAACTGGCTGATGGGCAGCCCCCGATACCACAGGCCGAAAACCACCGGCTCGTAGGTCGCATACAGCCCAACGTCCAACTGATCAAAATTACCCTGGCGCTTGTACTGAAAGGTAGGCGTAAGGCTGCGCTCCATACCTTTGTCATTATAGCCAAACTTACGAAAACCGGAAGGCAGCAGAATACGGTAGCCCCCGTGGAAGGAGCTTTTGAGTTGCAGACGGCTCTCCCCTTCTACCAGTGACTGATTAGGCGTATTAACGTGATGTGCTGCATAGCCAAAATAAAAATTTTCGCTGAAGATCAGGCCACCCAGCGATATGTCTACAAAAGACTTGCTCAGGCCGGTGTCAAAACCTTCTCGCGTCACATCAGAAATCAGCCCGTTTTCATCCAGCTGATCGCCAAATACCAGGCGGTCGAAGTTGAGGTCCCGGTTATAAAAAGCCACCTGTACCCCGGGGCGGAAAGTGAGATTATCTGTAATTCTCAGCTGATAGGCATACTGCAGGCCCAGGCTGATGGATTGCAGGCCGGCCAGCCCTTCGCGATCACCGTTGAGGATGACCCCCACACCACTGCTGTAGTCTTCAAAGAAATGGTCAAAGTAGACGGAAGCAGTCGTAAAATTAGCCTGTAGCGATGGCCACTGACTCCTGAAATTAAGACCCACCCGGCTGAGTTCTGTAGAACCGGCAAAAGCGGGGTTCATATAAAGAGGAGCCGCATAAAATTGGGAAAATTGCGGGTCCTGTGCATACATTTTGCCTACGCTAAGCGTTATAAGCAAAAAAATAATAGCAAGCTTCTTATTAACAGTCTTTTGCATCCAAACCAGAATATTGTAGCCTATAGCTTTTTGTAAAAGCGTCAAAAATCCAAAATTATTGTGAGTAAATCTTTAATTAATCTCCTAAACCAAGACACTCAAAGATAGTTTTTGCTTATAGTTTGTATACGGGTGAAGTATAAAAATAATTACAGCTATAGGAAATACTTATTTTTTCATAAAAGCTTTCTTACTACATATCCGTACTTAGATAATTATTGGACTGGCTTAGAAAATTACTATTGTTTTCCTAAGGAAAAGCCTGATTCTGTTAAAGCAAGTAAAATGCTTACATGGCACATGAAACACTTCGTTTTTTCGTTATCATGCATACACATAATTTCGCATCTATATAAGATAAAGGCAACATGTTGAATAGAACCTTCCTGACTATAGCGGGTTATTGCTGCTTTTTATGTACGCTAAGCCTATTTTCTCATAACCTATATGCCCAGGGAAGAGCAGATAATAACTGGATTTTTGGTACTGAAGGACAGGGTATTCGCTTCAATTTTTCTGACGATTCCCTGTCGAATAATTCCTTTAATACCCAGCCGCTGGGAGAGGGAAGCAGTGCTGTAGCCACAGACCCCCGTACCGGAGACCTGCTCTTTTATACCGATGGCAACCGTATTTATGACAACCAGGGCAACCCTATTGGTCCCGTTCTGGGCGGCGACCCTGATGCCAGTCAGCAGGTAGCCATCTCGCCTGTTCCCGGCAGCCCGGATGAATATTATGTATTTGTCAATGCAGGAGGGGATGTTGTTTATTACACGGTTACGATGAATACCGCTACTGGCGGCTTACCTGCAGTCAACAGTGTGAACGGTCCTAATACCACCAGTATACAGGGCATAGGTCAGTCTGCGGTCGCTGTTATTCCTAATCCTGAAGGAGACAGTTTCTGGTTGTTCAGCCAGATTCCCGGTACTACTTCTTATGAATACCTGGAAATCACTGATGCCGGTTTCACACCTTCTCAGACCTTTTCCGCAGGGGCTACTGCACCTTCTATTACCGCTTCTTCCTTCAGTTACAGCCCGGCCAGCGGACAACTGGCAGTGGCCGGCCAGGGAGGCCTGCATATCCTGAATTTTGATCCGGTGTCGGGTAGTCTCTCCTTTGAAAATAGCCCTACCAGCCTGGATGCTTTTGATGTAGCCTGGTCCCGCGATGGCAGCAAACTCTACGTCAGCAACGGTGCCGGAGGGCAGGTATCGCAATACAATACAGCTACCGGCAACCTGAACCCACTATCAGCGCTGGCCAGTGCCGGGGGTAATTTCGGGCTGCAGCTTGGTCCGGACGGTAGCGTATACCATCTCTACCAGACGGCGGGAGGCGCCTTTGAAATGGGCCGTATCACCGCTGCAGATAGTGCCTTCAACCTGACAGCCTATGAACCGGCTTTGCTGAATGGTACTGACTTTGGCGGAAGAAACTTTTCGGAAACATCCGCCCCCCATAATCCTAACTATAGTTTTACCATCAACCAGGTAGGGCAGTGCGCCAACAATCCGGTGCAGCTGATTCCCCAGTTTCCTGACCCCAGTACTCCCGAGCCCGACAGCATTGTGTGGGATATTGACGGGCAGCAGTTCAGTGGTTTTTCACCCACTTTTACCCCGGAACAGGCAGCTTCAGTAAATGCCACCGCCTACTGGCCGGATACCACTGCCACTATCTCCGGAGCAGTAAACGTACAGGAGTTTGACCTGCAGATACCCGTCGTACAGGATACGACCATCTGTCCCGGCGATTCGGCAGTACTGAATGCCGAGCCCCAGGGGGGAGGCGGTCAGCAGGGTGGCGGCGGTGTTGGCGGAGGCCAGCAGGGCGGAGGCGGCAACTACCAGTACTACTGGAGTACCGGTGAGACTACCCCTGAAATTACCGTCAGTGAGGCAGCAGTCTACTGGGTACTGGTGACGGATGCCACTTCCGGCTGTACTGCTTATGCAGAATCCAATGTGAAGGAATACCAGGTAGAAAACCAGACCTATAATGTATGGTACTTTGGTAATGGGGCAGGAATAGACTTTAACACCCTCTACGATGACCCAGACAACCCCGACGATAACGATGATGGGCAGGACAATGACGGACAGATCACCCCGATAGCGGATGGTGCCCAGAATGCTCCCGAAGGCGTCGCCGCAGTGTCCGACAGTAATGGCGATATTCTTTTCTACACTGACGGCCAGACCGTCTTTTTCAAAGACCGGATTACCGGCAACCATGTGCCGCTGCCGGATGCCAACGGGAATCCGGTAACGATCAGCCCGAGTAATGAGTCTACCATGGTAGGAATGGTACAGGTGCCCGGTACCGATGCCATGTACTACATCTTTACCGCTACGCCGGTAGAGAGCGGTGCTTACGAACTGCGCTTCTCTATCGTGGACCTGAAAAGCCAGGCAGTAGTATCTGCCGACAACCTGCTCTTTACCCGCAGCACAGAGCGTATAGCCATCTTCGGAGGGCGGGGCAGTAATGCGGTGCTGGTAGCCCACGAATTTGGCTCGGATACTTTCCGCTCCTACCCAATTACCGACCAGGGCATTGG
>CAZFFW010000064.1:0-27481 GCA_964518125.1 uncultured Porifericola sp. | reverse complement strand
TGTCTTAAGTCCGGTTTTGAAGATAGGAGAAAATTTTGAGATTTGGCAAATGAAGTCAATCGCTATAACTTCTTCATTTTTTATATATTAAGGCACAAACCCAAACAACGACCTATGCAAAGACTACTTTTTTTAAGCTTAATCACGCTCTTACTGACCGCCTGCGCAGGAAATCCCGAAAGCAGCGAATCCTCGGAAGTTGCTGCGGAGCAAAGGCCACCCAACATCATCTTCATCATGGCAGATGACCTGGGCTATGGCGACCTGGGTAGCTACGGACAGGAAATGATACAGACGCCCCACCTGGACAGCATGGCAGCGCAGGGGATGCGCTTCACAAATTTTTATGCCGGAAATACCGTCTGCGCCCCTTCCCGCTCGGTGCTGATGACCGGCAGGCACATGGGCCGCACAAGAGTACGGGGCAACGCCAGTGGACAGATGAAGCAGTCGCTGCTGGATGAGACAGTTACGGTGGCTAAGGTGCTAAAAATGGCTGACTACCAGAACGCCCTCGTTGGCAAGTGGGGCCTGGGCGAAATAGACCAGCCGGGCATGCCGCTCAAGCAGGGTTTTGACTACTTTTTTGGCTACCTCAACCAGGTACACGCCCACAATCATTTCCCTGCATTTCTGTGGAGAAACCGTGATTCGGTGATGCTGGAAAATGAAGTGCAGGAAGTTCCCCGGCCTTATTCCCGCAGTTTTATAGGCGGCTATGCCACCAAAAAAGTAGCGTACAGCCAGGACCTATTCGCGCAGGAAGCCCTGGATTTTATTGAGCGGCAGCAGGATCAACCCTTCTTCCTCTACCTGGCGCTCACTGTGCCCCACGCCAATAATGAGGCCGGCAGCGAAGGGCAGGAAGTGCCCGACTACGGTATCTACGCCGATAAAGAATGGCCGGAGCCGCAGAAAGGTACCGCCGCCATGATCACCCGCATGGATGCGGATGTGGGCGACATTATTGACGCCCTGCAGCAGTACGGTATTGACGAAAATACGGTCATCTTTTTTACTTCAGACAATGGCCCTCACCAGGAAGGTGGCAACGATCCCCAGTTTTTTGACTCCAACGGCCCCCTGCAGGGTATCAAACGCGACCTGACTGAAGGCGGCATCAGGGTTCCTTTCATCGTCCGCTGGCCCGGCCATACGCCTGCCGGCACTACCTCCGACCATATCGGCTACTTCGGGGATATGATGGCCACCTTTGCTGATCTGGCGGATGTCTCAGCACCCGATAGCATCCAGAGCATCAGCATCGTACCGACCATCACCGGCAATCCGGAGCAGCAGCAAAAGCATGATTACCTCTACTGGGAGTTTTACGAGCAGGGGTCGCGGCAGGCCGTACGCAGCGGAAAGTGGAAGGCCATCCGGGAGCCGATGTTTACCGGAGAAATCCAACTCTTTAACCTGGAGGAAGATATTGACGAAAGCGAAAACATAGCTGGCCAGCACCCTGAAGTAGTGGAAGCAATGCGGCAGATGATGGAAAACGCCCACGAGCCCTCGCCTCTCTGGTCGGTAGATAGCTGATGTTGCTCCCTTGGCGTGCTCGTCTTGAGAACTGGCGTAAATTCACAAATTGTTCTTACCTTTGCCCGCGTGCTGAGGCACAATTTCATTTTTCATTAACAACGATCAACCAATATGGCTTACAATTTATTAGCTGGCAAGAAAGGTATCATCTTCGGTGCGCTGGATGAAAACTCCATCGCCTGGAAAGTAGCGCTGAAAGCCAAGGAAGAAGGAGCTTCCTTCACCCTGTCAAATGCACCTATCGCATTGCGTATGGGCAAAATAAACGAACTGGCAGAAAAGTGCGAAGCCAAAGTAATACCTGCAGACGCCACAGTAGTGGAGGATATAGAAAAACTCTACCAGGAGTCAATGGACACGCTGGGCGGTAAGGTAGATTTCGTACTGCACTCCATCGGCATGAGCCCCAACGTACGCAAGGGTCGCAGTTACGGAGATCTTAATTACGACTGGTTTCTGAAGACGCTGGATATCTCAGCCATCTCTTTTCATAAAGTGATGCAGACCGCCGAGAAGATGGATATCATGAATGAATGGGGATCAATCCTGGCGCTGACCTACATTGCAGCACAGCGTACCTTCCCCGACTATGGTGATATGGCACAGGCCAAAGCCATGCTGGAGTCTATTGCCCGCAGCTATGGCTACCGCTTTGCCAAGTCTAAGAAGGTCAGGGTCAATACCATCTCGCAGTCACCTACCAGAACCACGGCTGGCACCGGCATCTCCGGCTTTGATGTGTTTTTTGACTATGCCAATAAGCAGTCACCCCTGGGCAATGCCAGCGGAGAAGATTGTGCCAACTATGTCGTTGCTATGTTTTCTGACCTCACCCGCATGGTGACGATGCAAAACCTGATGCACGACGGAGGCTTCTCTTCTTCGGGTATCACCGAGGAACTGATTGAAGACCTGACAAAATAATATGCAATGAATGATGCGTAATGATTGATGATAATCGCAAGCATCATTCATTACGCATTGATCATCAATCATCAAAAAAGGTGGTAGTATTTCCAAATGCAAAGATTAACCTGGGACTGAATATCCTGCGCAAACGGGCGGACGGCTATCATGACATAGCCTCCTGCTTTTTGCCTGTGCCTTATACCGATGTGCTGGAGATATTGCCAGCCAGCAAGTTCAGCTTTGACAGCAGTGGTATTGCTATTCCTGGAGATAAAAAAGATAACCTTTGTATAAAAGCCTACCAGCTTTTACAGCAAGATTTTCAGCTACCTCCTGTGCAAATACATCTGCACAAGGTCATCCCCATTGGTGCAGGGCTGGGCGGTGGTTCTGCTGATGCTTCCTTTACGCTTCGCTGTCTCAACGAAATGTTTGATCTGTACCTGGATGATTTTTTTTTGGAAGAATATGCTGCTAAACTGGGTAGTGACTGCCCTTTTTTTATCCGCAATCAGCCTGTCATGGCCTACGGTACCGGCCATGAGTTTGGCGAAGTACAGCTAAACTGGCAGCATCTGTTCGTGGTACTTGTGACGCCTCCCATCCATGTGGCTACTGCCGAAGCCTACGCCGGTATTCAGCCTGATGACAGCCAAACTGATCCCAGGGAAATCATAGAAAAAAAGCCCCTTCCGGAGTGGAAAGAGCTTTTGAGGAATGATTTTGAGACGACGGTTTTTCAGAGGTATCCGGCGATCGCCGGAATCAAAGAAAGGCTTTATGAGGCCGGTGCCACTTATGCCAGCATGAGCGGCAGCGGGGCCAGTGTATTCGGGATTTTTGAAAAGGAAACAGACCTGAAAGGTGCATTTGACCCCGCAGACAAAATCTGGCAGGGCTACCTTTCTGGCGAGCCTGGCTAGCGCAGATTTGGCTTGTGGGCTTCCTGGCCGGCAGTGTTATTTGCTGCCAGTTTGTTCTCCATGATGTACAACTGGTTGTACAGGTTGATCACCCTTACCTGCTCATGGATTTTTCGTAGCCTCAGATCGCAGCGGTCGATATAGCTCTGTACTTCGTTTTCAAAGTGGTTCATACGGGGCAGCACCTCTTCTTTGAAATTGTCCACTCTTACCAATCCTTCCTGCTCATCATGCACAAAATAGATATGCTTACAGACAGTGTTGAGATAGATATGTGGTGCCCGCATGTCCTCAGTGGCGCGAGGCCGCCTTACGTACTCACTCCTTCTCAGGTAAGCCAGTTCTCCGTGAGAGATGATTTCAAAGAAAGCTTTCCTGCTGTAGCCGGGATGCACCTGTGAATCAACCGAAACATACTTACGGTGGATCTGCTTGATAGGATCATACAGCTCAAAATAAGCCAGGCTTTCTGCTGAAAATGCCTGTATCATGCCGTTTTCCTTGATTCTCACCACCTCAAATTTGAGGTCGTAACTAATCTCTCCTGAAATTTCCTTTCCGTTTTCCAGCACCGCTCTGCCTTCACACCACAGACCATAGTCCGGGATAGCTTCAGATTTCGCAGCAACCAACAATACCAACAATACTACATAAACATGCTTCATGACTCTACAGATAATCCGGTTAAACTTTGTGGAAAGGCTATCCATTAAAGAATAGCCGTTTGGATCATACTATATCAAACATGAAGCCCTGACCGCAGGAAGAAGCCTGCATTAAGGGCAATATCTGAGAAGTGTAAGAAAAGATGAGGATATCGTCAGCCCTACCCGACGAAAGACCGTCAGGCAGGATTGGCGGCAGTTACTACTATCTGTAAAATTGCAAAACTTTTATCAAACGGCTACTTCCGCCTTGATATGGGGGTGGGGATGGTAATCTTCCAAGGTGAAATCTTCATATTTAAAGGAAAATATGTCTTTCACTTCCGGGTTGATCCTCATTTTGGGTAGCGGCCGTATATCACGGGAGAGTTGCAGCCGGGTCTGCTCCAGGTGGTTGCTATACAAATGCGCATCACCAAAGGTATGGATAAAATCGCCAGGCTGCAGCTTACACACCTGGGCCATCATCATGGTCAGCAGGGCATAGGAGGCAATGTTGAAAGGAACGCCCAGAAAAACATCTGCGCTCCGCTGGTACAACTGGCAGGATAGTCTGCCTTCGGCTACATAAAACTGGAAGAGGGTGTGGCAGGGGGGAAGGGCCATATTTTCCACATCAGCTACATTCCAGGCCGAAACGATGATACGGCGCGAGTCAGGTTTGTGCCTGATCTGATCTACCACCTGGCTGATCTGGTCAATATGCCGTCCATCAGGGGTGGGCCAGCTGCGCCATTGATAACCGTAGACTGGTCCCAGGTTACCTTCCTCATCCGCCCACTCGTCCCAGATACGGACTTTATTTTCTTTCAGGTAGCGAATATTGGTGTCGCCCTGTAAAAACCACAGCAGTTCGTGGATGATAGAGCGCAGGTGGAGCTTTTTTGTAGTCACCAGCGGAAAACCCTCCTGCAGGTTGAAGCGCATCTGATGACCAAAAATGCTCAGTGTACCTGTGCCGGTACGGTCTTCTTTCCTGGCACCTTCTTCCAGGATGCGTTTCATCAGATCATGATACTGCTGCATAATGCGAAACTTTTGATTTTAGGGCAACGCAATTTTAATCAGATAGCAGCAGAATTACCACCTGTCCCCTGTATTTTCTTTGCCCGGATAAACTCTTGCCAGCAGAAGCTGTTAGCTTGAAAAGCCTCAGCAATTATTTTTTTATCTGAATGAACAGTATGTATTTTCTTTTCAACCGCCTTACCACCCTTCTGCTAGTAGCCCTATTCAGCTGTAATGCCCCGGACCCACAGGATGCGTCTGAGACTAAGCCAACAGAAGAACAGGCAAATACGGCCGAAGCCAGCGTACTGATCGTCACGGCCAGTGAACGATACGAGTCGCTGAAGATCCGCACTACTGATGCCCAGCTCGAGAACGTGTATCTTCAGGATACGGTACAATTGCGCGACAGGGAGGGTATATTGTGCCAGAATGTGGCCAAGGACCCGGCTACCCACTACGGTTTCCAGGCAAATCCCGATCTGAGCAGGTACTACATTGCCATGTACCAGGGCAGTATGATGACAGAAACCTTCGAGTGGTGCAGGCTCTACGAATATGACCCTGAAAAAGAAAGCTGGAAACAACTGATCAACTTTGGAGAAATTTACCGGCCGATCTGGAAATACGTAGCAGAGACCAATGTGATCATTTATGTAGACCAGGTATCCAGTACGCTGCTCTCCTATAAACTGGAAAATGGCCGTACGGATACCCTGCAAGAGGTAGCTGTAGACATAAGACAGCACGCCTGGAGCGAGACAGAAGGGGCTATACAGCTCACTTTCGCTACCGGCGGTCAGCTGCAGCAGCTCTCCTATGACCTGGGCAGCGAACAAACTTCCGTAAAAACTACGGCACCAATCAGCGAGTTTTCCAGCATCTATGAAGACTATGTGCTGCAGATATATTTTACCGATCCGGGAAATCAGGGCTTTCGCCTGTATGAAAACCAGGATATGATTGCAGACCAGCCCTTTACGGTAGGCAATGTCAACAGCTTCTGGAATGAAGATGGGCAGTTTTACCTGCTGGGCGAAAAAAATATTTTCCTGCTGAACCCCCAGTTAGATACACTGGGACAAATAGCCCTCAACAGCCCTTTTATTTTCAACGTACTGGACGAGTATGTCATGGCCCATGAGAGACAGGAAGCTGCTGGCGGAGAACTGCAATTTTACAAGCTGAAAAAAGACCTTTCGGCCAAAGAGACCTTATCCATCATGGAGGATCCGCAGTGGACTGTACTGGTCAGAGGGATATAAAAAAAGCCTGGCCCTTGACCAGACTTTACCCTTTCCCCAAATTCAAGTCTTCAGCTTTTCAGCCAGGCTTCTGCGTCTGCTCTGTTACTGAAGATGCGCATCTCAAAATCACTTACCTTGGTCACCATTTCTTCGGCAGAGAGTGCACCAAAGACATCGGATGACATAATGTGTGCAAACTTTTTCAGCCCGGCTGCCAGTGCACGGGGCATCCAGTTCTGGGCGATCCAATCATTGGCTTCATCCCAGGAGCCGCTGAGCTGGCTATTGTCGTTCAGGATTTTGGAGGGTTTGATCTCCTCCAGATATTCAATACTCACCTTGCAGGCTTCAATCACCTCTTCTACGGTTACATCTCCTGTCCATTCATTATAAATCCAGCCATTGGTTTCATCATAGGATGAAGTGAAGTATACTTCTCCTAACTTGTTCTTTACTGAATAATCAACTGCTTGCATAACGATTAATTTGAGTTAGTAAAATAATTGAAATCGGCAGGCGGTTGTGGGTGTTATCAGCGCTTATTGGCTAAGTTCCCGGATATGCTGATCTTTCTGCTGGATCTGCTCCAGGAGATCTTTTTCCTTCAGCCTGAATTTTTCCAGGGCTTTTTCCATCATTTTGTTTCTGGCAGCAATCTGCTGCTCAGCACGCTCTTTTTCGGTACTGCGGATCGCCTCAATTTCTTTATTCTTCTGCGCCAGCGACTCCTGAATAGCACTGAGTTCTTCCATGTTCTGTCTCAGTTCTTCCTCCTGCGCCTTAGCTTCTTCCAGTTGATGCTTCAGGCGGCTCTCCAGGGCTTTCTGCTCCGAAATATCCCTCAGTATACCAGTATAAATCTGACGACCTTCCACTTCAGTTTCTGTTACTGATATGGCCATCGGAAAAGTTGACCCATTGCTGTGGATACCTATTGCTTCTTTCTGATCAGTAAGAAGGCTGATCAAACTGGCAGCACTTCCCTGTTCATGAATATCAGTCTGAATTATTTTACTGATAGATTTGCCGACAATATCATCCTCACTGTAGCCAAAAAGCCGCTCAATGGCCCGGTTGGCCGAATCAACGATTCCTTCTTTATCTGTAGTAATGATAGCATCTGCGGTAGCACCCATGATAGCGTTGAGTTTGGCATGCCGCTCTTCGGCCTCCATGCTTTTGCGCATGATCAGTTCCTGGGTAGCCTGGAGTTCTTCATTATTTTGCCGCATTTCTTCTTCCTGCGCCCGCATCTCCTCCGCCTGCTGACGAGTCTCCTCCAGCAGATGGCGGGTACGCTCTGCTACCTTGGTACTGGCAATAGCAGATGCAATCGTTTCGCTCAGCCTGTTGATAAAGTCTACTTCATAAGGTTCCAGCACTTTGAATGAAGCGATCTCTATCACGCCGGATACTTCTTCATTCACTTTTAGCGGGGAGATCAATATACACCGGGGGTTGGCATCACCCAGGCCGGAGGTAATCTGGATATATGCCTCAGGCACCTCCGTTAGAAAAATAGGTTCTTTTTCGGCAAAAGCCTGTCCTACCAAACCTTCGCCCAGTTCAATTCTCTTCTGGAGAAATTTCTGCCGCTCATAAGCGTAGCAGCTCACCATTTCCAGGTGTACATCTTCCTGGTCTTCATCATTGAGCAGAAACAGCCCTCCCTGATTGGCATTCAGATATTTGACAATAAAACGGATGATATTAAGATAAAGCTGATCTGCCTGCTGATTACCTTCTCTAAGAATACCGCCGATCTGCGCCAGGCCGCTGGTAGTCCAGTTGCGCCTTTTATCTTCTTCAGCCACCTCGAGCAGTCGGTCGCGCATGTGCACCAGGGCATTCCCCAATGTATCATTCTCACTGGCAGGCTTGAAATCCGACTGAAAGTCCCCCTCACCGATAGCCTTGGCAAAATTACTGGCAGCAGCCAGGTTCTGGCTCAGCCGGCTGCCCGCCTGTATTACTGCGTTGAGCTCGTCTTTGGTTGCCTCCACCTGGTCTACCAGTTTCCCCTGGGACAGCATTTCCAGCAGATGGGTAGGCTTTTCTATGGAGGTGCGCATCCTTCTGATAAAGAAATAGGCGATCAGGATTGCAATAATTACTCCCGAAAGCGAAATAATGAAAAATACCACGCGGCTAAACTGTATACCGGAGACTAATTCGGCTACATCCTGTTTCAGTACATCTTCCTGGGTTTTGATCAGCGGCGCAATTTCTGCTCTTATTTCCTGCTGTAAGGGTAAAACCCGATTGTTGATCATTTCTATGAGCAGGCTATGGTTTACCTGGTTAGCCTTTAGCTGCTCTATCAGATTGGCGGATTGCAGCGAGTCAATGTTGGTATAGTTCTGTATCTCTACATCCTGGACAAGGGCTATTTTTTTCTGTTCTATTTCCTCCTGTAATGCCTGGTACTGCGGTAGCAGGATTTCCAACTGCTCTATCCTCTTGACATTTTCCTGGATGTAGAGCTTGTTTTTCACCTCTTTCAGCACTTCCATCGCTGGTAAGATACGTTCATCCCATACCTGCTGTCTTTCTGTGACAAAAAAGGCTTTCCCGCTTAGCAGAAACCCCCGCTGTGCGGAAGATGCCTGGTTCAGGCCAATGAGGATATCCTGCGCCCTGAGGCTGAGTGGCATCCGGATTTCACTCACTCCTTTACTTACGGCTAACTGCCTGCTATTCTGAAAAAAAATGAACATATTCAGACAGACGATTACCACGATCAATACCGTCACCAGGAGGATGGCATAGGCTCTCAGAGAATTCAACTGAAGCCCGACCTTACTACCATCGGATACTGATTTTTTACCTATCTTTTGCTCCATAAAAATATTCTATCGTTTGCTGTTGACTACAGGGCATTATGGCACCCTTTTCTTACGGACTGGTACCCAAAAGCATGGACGTAAATTAGTTCTTAGGGAGAATAAAAGCTAAAATGAGCAGGAAGGGGCACAACATGAGGATGTAATTACCAAACAGGAAGAAGACATATTAGGAATGATAGTATTACTATTGTACAACTGTCTGTAATTTTTTTTGAAGCTACTCTTAGTAAATACCCTACTAAAGTTCAACAAGAGTATCCTGTGCTACCAAAATTCAGAAAAGTGACGCTGGTAAGTTTTTTTGCCAAGTAAAGATACTTAAACACAAAGTACTAACGGATTGCTATCTGTCTACTTCGCCCAGTACAATGTCAATAGATCCCAGTATGGCAATAAGGTCAGCAATCATACTACCCCTAGATATCTCCGCGATGACCGATAGATTCACAAAGCAACTACTGCGTGCCTTACAGCGAAAAGGAATATCGCTTTTCCCATCGGCACGAAAGAAGAAGCCCAGTTCGCCCCGGGGATTCTCTGCTCTTATATAAAAATCCTGTTTCTTAGGCCTTATCTTTTTGGGAACCAGCGCACGAGGATCAAAAGTACGGTCTCTCTTCAAATCTGATTGCAGGCGCTGCAGACACTGTTCCATGATGCGCAATGATTCATGACACTCCCTGACCCGAACGTAGGTGCGATCCCAGCAATCGCCCAGGCTACCCATAGCGCCCTCGCCTACCGGCACCTCAAACTCCAGTTCGGGATAAACTGAGTAGGCATCTACTTTTCTGAGGTCCAGCCTGAGGCCTGAGCCCCGTAGCATCGGGCCGGAAACGCCATAGTTAATGGCAACATCCAGGGGTAAAACGCCTACGTTTGCAGTACGTTCAATAAATATCTTATTGTTCATCACCAGCTTTTCCAGTTCCAGCAACTTAGGTTTCAGGTAGCGGATGAATTCAGTACAGCGATCTTCAAAACCTACTGGCAGATCATAGAAAAGCCCCCCGATCCAGATGTAGTTATAGAGCATACGGGCACCGCAGATCCATTCCAGCAGGCGCATGATATGCTCCCGGTCCCGCATCAGCCAGAGGAAGGGCGTATAGGCCCCGATATCCATGGCATAAGTACCGATAGCCACAAAGTGGGAAGCTATGCGGTTGAGTTCAGCTACCAGCACGCGAATGTACTCCACACGAGCCGGTATCTGATCACTGATACCCAGCATGCGTTCTATCCCCATGGCGAAAGCATGTTCGGAATTCATCGCAGCCAGGTAATCCATCCGGTCTACGAAAGGTATTGTCTGATTGTAGGGTAGGTTTTCGGCATGCTTTTCAAAACAGCGATGCAGATAGCCCAGGTGCGGCACCACATCTACGATGATCTCACCATCGGTGACCACTTCCAGGCGCAGCACACCATGGGTAGATGGGTGCTGAGGACCGATATTTACAATCATTTCCTCAGCCTTCAGGTTCTCCGGCTGATACTTATTGGGTTCTGATCGCCTGAGGTGCTGCTCGTCGTACTGATACTGTACTGGATTGGCCATATCCTTAATAAACTACTTTGATACCATGATAATACTCCTGTTCCTGGTAGTCTTTGCGCAGGGGATGGCCTTTCCAGTCGGCAGGCAGTAATATGCGGCGCAAATCCGGATGGCCTATGAACATGATACCCAGCATGTCAAATGCCTCGCGCTCATGCCAGTCGGCTGTCCGCCAGATATGGCTTACAGTCGGTAGTTGCGGTAGTGCCTGTCCTTCTTTCTCCCGGGGAATGATTACTTGGAGCCCCAGTTGAACATTGTAGGGGATGGAATAAAGATGGTAGATAACCTCCATGGTATTCGCTTCCGGACCATTGTCCAGGGCGGTAAGACATGACAGATAGTCAAAATAGGTTTGCTCGTTTTCATGCAATACCCGGCATATCTCGGCAATCTGCGGGGCAGGCACCTGCAGGGTGGCAGGGGTAGCATCCGGATCAGTTGCCAGGATGATTTCCTCTCCAAATTGCTTCTGTAGCAGGGTTTGTATTTCCTCCATGCTCATGCTTTCGCTTTTTCGGGGCTGTTTTCGGTTTTTTGCTGCTGCTTTTTCATCAGTTTCTCCAGGGCGGCCGGTGCCATCAGCGACTCACGACGGATCTTTTCCTGCAGTTTCAGGATACCGCCTATCAGTGCTTCCGGGCGAGGTGGACAGCCAGGCACATACACATCTACCGGGATAATACGGTCTACGCCTTTCACCACATGGTAGCCATGCTGCCAGTAGGGGCCACCACAATTAGAGCAGGAGCCCATGGAGATGACATAGCGGGGCTCGGACATCTGCTCGTAGAGGCGCCGTACACGATCGGCCATTTTGAAGGTAACTGTACCCGATACGATCATCACATCCGACTGACGGGGAGAAGGGCGCGGAAACACCCCGAAGCGATCAAGGTCATAGCCTGAAGCATAAGTAGACATCATCTCGATGGCACAGCAGGCCAGGCCAAAGCCCATAGGCCAGAGCGATGAAAGCCTCGCCCAGTTAACCATATCATCTATTCTTGTCACGATGACACCTCCCTTGCCAAACTGCTGATCCAGTAAGCCTTTCATATTGATTGCAGATTACAAATTCAAGATTGAAAATTGCAGCATATTCACTTCGTAACTGAGTATCGCCCGGATACCTCATCGTACACCTCTTTGGGAATATGCGAGCGGTAAACCGGTTTGCTGACCCGGGGCTTGATCCAGTCCAGAAACCCTTTGGCCCAGGCATAAGCCAGGCCCAGTGACAGTACTCCGATAAACACGAACATTTCTACCAGAGAAAACCAGCCCCATAGCCCCTGCGTTCCTTGTATCAGTTTTTCCTGCCCGAAGACGGTAGCCCAGGGAAACAGGAATACAATTTCCACATCAAAAAGGATAAAGATCAGGGCAACGATGTAAAAACGGGGGTTAAACTGTCCCCATGCATCCTGACTGGGGTCTTCACCACATTCGTAGGTGGTGAGCTTTTCTACATTAGGGCGGTCGGGACGTATCATCCTGGCTACCAGCAGGGCGATGGCGACAAAGACGGCACCTCCTACTAAAAACAACAGGATGGTACCAAATTCAGATAATTGCGCAGACTGACTTTGCATGCTACTATGCTTAAGCTTGCTTTAAAAATCCAGCGGGTCAAAATGCCTGAAATGTCCGTTCATACGGATACGCTCTTTGGCTCGTTCTACCTCCCGGAGCGTCGGGATGGTCTTTTCCAGATGGCGGATGATCATTTCCTGCCGCTGGCTCTCTCTCTCCAGTTGAAGCAACTCATACTCCTGTTCGATAGAGAGTCCTATACGGTGACCAACGTCAAAGGTAGTAATATCGTCATCTACTTCCACCCTTTTTACAATATTCATCACGTTATATAAATCCCGTATGAGCGATATCATTTCCAGCCGTGTTTCGGGGCTATCATCCCGGATATTGTCCAGGAAATACACATCGCCACCGGCATAGAGCTTACCTCCCACAGGATTCATAAAAGACATGACTTTAAACACGCGCCCCGCCTGAGTGGTGATGTCAAGCCTGCCGTCGTCGTACTGCTTTACGATTTTCTTAACATATACTTCAGTACCATATTCCAGCTTTTTATCGATATAGGCTGGTATGCCAAATGGCTGCTCGTTCTCCTGGCATTCCCCGATGAGCTGTTTGTACCTTTCTTCAAAAATATGAAGATTGAGATTTTCTCCGGGGAAAGCCACGAGGTTTAAAGGGAATAGTGGTAAATAATTTTCCATACTTATACATTGAGCGCCTGCGCGCAGAAAAAAGAAAAAAAAGACCTAATGACCTGTAAGACAATAACTTACAAACGATCGCGTTTTTCTCTGGCAAAGTGTAAGAAAACACCTGTTTTGCCATTCAAATATTGCTGACCGGAAAGTTTTTTAATGCTGATCGGGCACAGTTATTGTATTTGATCAGGCAGCGCAAGGATTTTTCTTAGCGTTTGTTTAAGGTTGATAGTTGGCCCCGGGCGTTTGGTCGCGTCCGGGGTTCTTTTTTAACATACAGACCTGAAACAGTCCAGCAGCCTTTGCATATCCGCTTCTTCATTGTACAGATGAGGAGATACCCTCACTGACTTACCCCTCACCGAAACCAGTACGTTCTCTGCTTTCAGCTTCTGTTGGAGCTGTTGCATACTAAGCTGTTCCGGCAGTCTAATACCAAACATATGACTCCCCCGGAATGTTGGATCTTCTACCATAAAGCCGAGTCGCCTAAGTTCTTCAATTGCCGGCTCGGCCAGCTGACTGCAGTAGGCCTGTATATTTTCTACGCCCCAGCCATGCAGTTCACGTATGGCCTGCAGCATCATCGGTACCAGTATGAAATTACTCCGCTCTCCCATTTCGTACCGCAGGGCTCCGGGCTGGTAACGTTCTTCGTAATTGACCAGATTCGTAAAGTCCTCACTGTTGTAGCGGCTGATCCAGCCTTCTTCCAGGGGCTCACCCTCGTCGAAATAAGGTCCAAAATATGCCAGGCTTATGGCATAGGGGCCCATCAACCACTTGTAGCCCGCACATATCAGGGCATCCGGCTGTATGTCGCTCACGTCCAGCGGCAAAGCACCAACGGACTGCGTACCATCAACCGCCAGCAGGGCGCCTACCTCTCTGGTCCGCTGTCGTATCGCCTTCAGATCAAAGCGGGTGCCATCAGACCAGTGTACATTGGCAATCGCTACCAGGCGGGTACTGGCGTCGATAGCCTCCAGCAGTTTTTCGTTCCAGCGCTCACCCCTGCCTTCTTTCATATCAGGCGCATCCACTGTCTTGATTACTGCCTGTTTTTGGGTAGCCAGTTTTTGCCAGGCATATACATTGCTGGGGAACTGTTCTCCTACTACTACGATATTCTCTCCTTTTCCTATTTTCAGGTTTCGGGCCACTACTGCCATACCGTATGAGACGGAAGGCACTAGCACGATACGCTGAGGGTCCCCGGCGTGGATAAGCTGTGCATAGGCTTTTCTTAGCTCCTCTACCTCTCCGAAAAACTCCTGGTGGCTGATGTGCTGGGGAGTCCTTTTGAGCTGAAGCCCCCGGATACCGGCCTCTTCCACACTTTTCATCAGGGGAGCCATATACGAACAGTTCAGGTAAGTAGCATCGGGCGACAGGCTGAATTTATCTTTCTGGCACTGAAGAAGGCTTAGTGTCTGCATTTTGATAAGTTAAAGTAAATGGGTTCTTTAGCGAAAGATAGAAAGCTCAGTTTTATTTAGATAGTTTTTGAGCACTAAAGACGGTAAATTTGTTAAGTCAGTGGAAGAAAACAAGGTCGCTGCCTGTTGATGCCTTCCGCCTTTTCCAAATGCCTAACCTATGAAAGAACTTAGCAGAATCGTAGCATCCTATGAGCAGACTGCCGGCACAGACAGGAAAGCTGCCCTGGCCACAGTGGTAAAAGTACAGGGTTCTTCTTACCGGCGGCCCGGCGCCCGTATGCTCATGACCGACGACGGCCGCTGGACGGGCGCCATCAGTGGCGGCTGCCTGGAAGGTGATGCACTACGCAAAGCACGCCAGGCTATTCTGAAAAACCAGCCCAGTGTGGTCACTTATGATACCATGGACGACGAAAACGCCAGCAAACTGGGGGTAGGCCTGGGCTGTAACGGCATCATAGATGTCCTGATTGAGCCTATGGACTATCTGAAAGAACAGATGGACCTGATGCAGGTGTTTCATGATTTTCTGGAAGACCGTAAAAGGGCGGCTATCGCTACCGTCTTCAATGTGGAAGAATCTATGCGCAGCGGTATAGGCCAGCGGTTTATCATAGACAGCCGCGGCCGCGAAATTGGTAATATTCAAATCAAAGGGCTGCAGGAACTGCTACGGCCGGATATGCAGCAGGCGCTGCAGTGCGGAGAGTCTGCCGTGGAGGCGTATCCTGTGGAAGAAGGCCGGGTAGAAGTTAGTATTGAAGTGCTACATCCCAGTATAGAGCTGATCATTTTTGGTGGAGGCTACGATGCTGCCCCGGTAGTAAAGCTGGGCAGCGAACTGGGCTGGCAGGTGACTGTTACCGACGACTGCATCGCCCATACCGGCAGCAAGCGCTTTCCCGGAGCCTGCCAGGTGTTGCATGCTCCCCGGGAGGGTGTAGTGGAACAGCTCAATATCACACCCTATACCTTTACTGTGCTGATGTCGCACAATTATGAGTACGACATCGCCGTATTGCCAAAATTGCTCAGTACAAATATTCAGTATATCGGCATACTGGGGCCACGCAAAAGGTTTCACAAGATGCTGAACGAGCTTGCCGCCAAAGGAATACCCGTCAGCGAAGCGGACCAGGAGCGCATCTTCAGCCCGGTAGGCCTGGACCTCGGAGCCGAGACCCCGGAAGAAATTGCTTTGTCTATTGTCTCAGAAATACAGATGATACACACCGGTAGAAAGGGCGGATTGTTAAAGAAGAAAAAAGGGTTTATCCATGAGCGGACCTGAGCAGAACGCCATCATCCTGCTCGCTGCCGGGGAATCGTCCCGGATGGGCCAGCCCAAACAACTTTTGCAGCTTAGAGGGCAGAGCCTGCTCCGCCATGCAGCAGCAGAAGCCATACGCAGTCAGTTGGGGCCGGTAATTGTGGTATTGGGCGCTTTCTCCGAAAAAATGGCAGCTGAACTGGAGGGGATGGCTTATTCCCCGGTCCTCAATGAGCAGTGGCAGGAAGGGATGGGCACATCTATACGTGCGGGCATTCAGTTGGTACTCCAGCACCACCCAGATTGCCGTGGGGCAATCGTGATGCTGTGTGACCAGCCTTATGTGGATGTACATCACCTGGAAAAGCTGGTACACACCTACCACAAGTCCCATAAACCTATTATCGCTTCAGCCTACAAAGGCACACTGGGCGTGCCTGCTTATTTCCACCACAGCTATTTTGAGCTGCTCAGTCAACTGGAAGGGAGCCAGGGAGCCAGGAAACTCATCCAGCAACATGCAGCCGAAGCAGGCGTGGTCTCATTTCCCCTGGGTGGCATAGACGTAGATACACCGGAAGATTACGCAATACTGAAAGACAAAATTGCCCGTGAGGATGGGATCAATTGAAGATTTAAAAATGACAGATTTTAAATCTTCAATTTGTAATTTTCATCTACTCACTGCGCAGCGACTTCACCGGATTGGCCGTAGCAGCCCGATAAGAACGCACACTCACCGTCAGTAGTGCGATCAGCAAACCAGCCAGGGCCGCTATTACAAACATCCACCACTGCACATCAATGCTGTAGGTGAAATCGTTGAGCCACTGCTGCATGAAGTAGTAGCCCAGCGGCGCCGCAAGGGCAAAAGCCACGCCCAGCAGTACCACAAAGTCTTTGGTAAAGATGAAGATGATATGACGCACAGTACCACCCAGCACTTTGCGAATACCTACTTCTTTTTCTTTCTGCACGGCCATAAAGCTGATCAGTCCGTAAAGGCCCAGGCAGCCGATGAAGATGGCAATGAGTGAGAAAATCAGCAGCAGGCGGGAGGTTTTGCGCTCCTGCTCGTACATCGTAGCCAGGTCATCATCCAGGAACTTGTAGCTGAAGTAATATTCTGGAAAATGCTGCATCCATTGAGCTTCTACCGCCTCAATGGCTTCCCGGGCCTGGGCCATGTTGATCTTCACCGAGGCATTCTGAAAATTCCTGGGACTATGCAGGAGCATCAGCGGAGGAATTTCCTCTTTGAGAGAAAGCGAATGAAAATTCCGGATCACGCCTACTATTTCGCCTTCTACCCCGTAGAAGCCTACTACTTCGCCCAGAGCCTCTTCCGGTTTGCCGATACCAATCTCCTTCAGAAAAGCTTCGTTGACCAGCATCTCCGTAGAATCACTGGGGTGTACATTACGCCCGGCCAGCAGGGGAATATCATAAAAGCTAAGGAACTGTTCGTCTACAAACTTGATTTCTGACATGCCTTCGTCTTCCAGCGATTCATGGCCAAAGTAAGTCCAGTACTTGTTTATAGTAGCCGCCGGGGTATTCAGGGAAAAGCTTACCTCTTTCACGGTACTTTCCTGGTTGAGCTGGTTGCGGATAATCTCTATCGCCTGCAAATCGCTCTCCGGCAGGTTAACGGTAAGAATGGCCTCCTTCTCAAAGCCCATGGATGCGGTATTGAAGTAGTGCATCTGGCTCAGAACCACCACTGTACAGATGATTAACAACTGGGAAAGTGCAAACTGAAATACGATCAGGCTTCTGCGCAACAGCAAACCCTTAGAACTCCTGGCTGAAAAATTATTCTTCAAGGTAACCACCGGCCGGAAGGCTGATAATACTATAGCCGGGTAAAAACCAGCCAGGACACTCACCGCCAGCCCTAATACTATCAGGTAAAACAAAGTAAGCGTATCATTCATCAGTGAGAAATCCAGCGGCAACCCCAGGAATCCGTTGAGAAGGGGCAGTAAGTTGGCAGCCAGCAGATAAGAAATCAGGATGGACACAAAGGTCAGCAGGGCGGTTTCTCCCAAAAACTGCCCGATCAGCTGCTGGCGACTGCTGCCCAGCACCTTGCGCACCCCTACCTCTTTGGAGCGTTTCACTGCCTGAGCGGTAGTCAGGTTGATAAAGTTGATACAGGCAGTGAGCAGCAGAAATATCCCCACCAGCCCCAGGCTGGTCATCGCTTCTCTGGATACAGTGCGTTCGGCAAAATTATCAATATTAGTACTGAAGTGTGCCTCCTCCAAAGGCTGTAGTGCATGGGTCAGATATTTTTCAGCAGTTTCTTTATCCAGGTATTTTTCTATCATAGCCGGAAAACGGGCGTCCATTTGCTCTGCCGAGGCTCCCTCCCTGAGTTTTACAAAAACCTGGTAGAACGAGTTACGGCTCGTCTCATACTGCTCTTTATACGCTGCACTTTGCGCATAGGTAGCGTGTGATACTGACAGGTTGATAGGAAAATCCGTATTGGCAGGCATCTTTTTGATGATCCCACTTACCACCAGGTCAAACTCATTATTAAGGCGAATGCTTTTGCCCATGGCATCACCCTGAAAATATTTCTCTGCGACCTCCTCGTCTATCACTACCTGCCCGGCCTCAGAAAGTGACTTTTCAGGACTCCCGACGATCCACTCAAAGTCAAATAGCTGGTAGAATGAGGGCGTGACGAAAGCCACGTTGCGCTCCCGCGTATACGTGTTGTTGATTTCCAACTGTACCTGCTGGGGGTTCAGTTTGTAGGCGACAGCTGTTTTTTCTATTTCCGAAAACTCGTCTTCCATAATTTCGTCCAGGTGGTGAGGCGCACCAGCGTCACCCAGGATCGGGTCTTTGGGCGAGCCTGAAAGTACGCGATAGATACGATCTGCATCAGTATGGAAGTCGTCGAAGCTCAGCTCAAAACGGATAATTACAAAGATCACCAGCGCACCGCAAATACCCATCGTCAGGCCTGCAATGTTGATAAGGGAAAAAGCCCGCTTACGGTTGAGGTTTCTGAAGGCAATTATAAAGTAGTTTTTCAGCATAGGAACATCATTTTTTTTGAGCCTGTACCAATAGGGTTGAAAAAAGTATGCCATAAGCCAATATGCTGGCAGGACTCAAAAAAGGCATCCTGGGTCAGAAAAGATTGTTCGCCAACGGTCATCCGTGTTCGCTAACGAACATCTTTCTTCCCTGATGATATTAACTAAGCAATTGACCTGAATTGCGCATAAAAACGCAAAATTTTATAATTTGCGGCTTAAACTCTAATCTATCTATGAAGCATTTACGCATACTCAGTATTGCTGTTTTTGCCGTTACGGTTCTTTTCTCATTTCAGCAAAGAGCAGCTACCGAGCCCGACCTGCAGGAAAGTATCAAACTGGGACAGGAAATATACGCCGGTTATTGTATGAGCTGCCACATGAGCGAAGGGGGCGGTGTACCCGGAGCCTTTCCTCCGCTGGCCGAATCCGACTACCTGATGGAAGACAAAGAGCGCTCTATACGGGTGGTCATGTATGGGCTGCAGGGCGAGATTGTTGTCAATGGGGTCACCTATGATAACGCCATGACTTCCATGGGGCTGACCGATGAAGAAGTAACCCATGTGATGAACTACATCCGCAACAGTTGGGGCAACGAGGGCGAAGTTGTCACATTTGAAGAGGTGAAAGCGGTAAGGGAAGCCGGTGAATAGGGTGTTATGGTGTTATGGTATTATAGTGTTATAGTGTTATGGTTCTTGGTGTTAGGGTTGATCTGTTATGCTTAACGATAACACCATCGTACTATAACACTTTAGCACCAGGAGCTACAATCCCAATGCACCCAAATATTTTACCCAGCCATCCCCTGTGACTTTTTCTGATATCAGCGTCTAAGCATCAATAACAGTTTATGTCAATCTGCAATTTTCAAATATTTTAACTTTGAATCTTATGACACTGGCCTTTTTGATGCTTGAAAATATCAGCGGTTGGGAAATAGCCATCATCATCTTTGTGGTGTACCTCTTCTTTGGCCCGCGCTCTCTGCCTAAATTTTACCAAAGTCTGAAGAAAGCCGCTTCGCAGTTTCAGGATTCCCTGAAAGACGTGCAACGTGAAATGCACAAGAAGGAATAGCCAGTTTACACCAAGACAGCAGTACCCGTTTTTCAACGGGTATTTTTTTTGCCTTTCGCCAAAGCTCTGGCTGATGTTGGTCAAAAAAATAAATTTTTTCACATTTAGGTGCTTCCTTACTTTTTAGCAAAATCCCGAATATGTAAACTGTATTTACACTCGCTTTAACAGCTCCGCAGAAAAAAGTCGGTCATCTTTAAAATAATGCAGTGCTTTCCTTACTAAAATTTTAACAAAACGCCGGGTTTTTAAAAAAAATGTATCGCTATTGATTTTTCTGCGTATGTTTGCAGTGTTGCCGGGACAAACAAAACTCAACTTCTCAAAAGTCCCCTATTGCGGTTAGATGCATGTTACGTCATCAAACAAACTAAACTGATCCTTTACCGCGGTAGGTGCAACATGAAGCGTTACATTTTTTTTAGTACGAATCTTCAACAAATTCCTAAGACCAGCACCCAACAGGGATACAAGCAGGTCAAATTATCAAATTCCTTTTATTGCTAGCGGCCGGATCATCCTGACAAGCATTTTTGCTGCTTTACGGATTTCCACAAAATGACGGCACCATTTCTACAAGCATCCGATGCTTCAGGAAAGCCGCATTGGGGCTTAGGCTTTAAACCACAAAAAGAGACCAAACATGATTACATTTGATTTTATCAGCTACGTGCTGTTACCGTTTCTGATCTTCCTGGCCCGTGCCGCTGATGTTACGCTGGCGACCGTCAAGCTGATGTTTATCGTCAATAATGCCAAACGGCTGGCGATGGTGCTGGGCTTCTTTGAGGCACTGATCACCATACTGGCGCTTTCGCGCATCATGCAGGATGCCAGCAACCTGGTAGCGTATATTATGTATGCGGCGGGCTTTGCGGCCGGCACCTATCTGGGTATGCGCATAGAAGAAAAACTGGCCTATGGCAGTGTTGTCATCAGGGTTATTAGCAAGCAGATTCCGGACGCACTACTGACTTATCTGTCAGACAAGCAGTACAATTACTCGAAAGTAGACGCCAGCAACCAGGCTGGAAATACACAGGTGCTGTTTACCGTATGTAAGCGGCGTAAGGTACGGGAGTTTGTCCAGGCGCTGGAGCAATTGGCACCGGAGGTGCTTTATACTACCGAGGCTGTTAACCAGGCTAGCAGCGAGTTGCTGCCGCAGCCTCAAAGGGCGACCTTTAGCCTGGGCGGTATGCTTACTGCCTGGGGTAAGCGCACCCAGGCTTCCCTGTATCAGCCGTAACAATTTTATTCAGAAACAGTCGGAGGTATCCGGCTGCTTTCTGTTTTTATGTTAGTGCTAACCCCTATCATATTTTCCCGATACGGTCGTTGTAGGTTTAACCAAACCCAAACACCATGTCTGCTAAGTATTACTCCCGGATTATTCTTTTTTTGGTCATCGCCCTGCCACGGATTTCTATTGGGCAATCCAATGTTATCTTAGGCCAGGATGGGAACCGAGTCTTACAAACGGCAGTGCCTTTTCTGCGGATCACCCCCGATGCCCGGGCAGCGGGGATGGGCGAAACGGGAGTAGCTACTGCTGCAGATGCCAACAGTGCTTACTGGAATCCGGCCAAGATGGTGCATTTGAGCGAACAGTATCATTTTGCCTATTCTTTTACTCCCTGGTTACGAAAAGTGGTCAGTGATATGAGTTTACAGCATGTTGCCGGCGTATATAAGCCCGATGAAGTGAGTGCTTTAGGATTCTCGTACAGCTATTTTGACCTGGGAGATATACAGCTTGCCGGTCCGGGTGGTCTTTTGCTACAAATTGAGAATCCAAATGAGCAAGCCTTGACGGTATCTTATGCCCGTGAAGTAAGCAGGCATTTGAGCCTGGGGATAAATGCCCGTTATATTCGGGTGGAGAGCTACACTACCACCGCATCAGCTAACGATCCCGGTCACAATTTTTCGCTAGACATTGGTGCTTTGTATCAGAAAGCAATCACTACCTTCACTAAGGACGCTATCTTAAGTTTGGGCGGGACAGTCACCAACCTCGGCCCGAAGATGGATTATTATGATCAAGACAAACTATTCTTACCAGCCACCCTGAGAATAGGAGCAGCAGTGACTACCCAATTGAACGCTAACCACAGCCTAAGCTGGTCGGTGGACGTAAGCAAACTCCTGGTACCTACCCCGCCGATCTACGCTATCAACGATAATGGCCAACTTATTCTGACTAACCCTTCCGACCCTAACAGTCCACCGGTCATTGCTCGTGGTAAAGATCCCAATAGGGGATGGCTCAGGGGTACTTTCGGCTCTTTTACCGATGCGCCGGATGGCTTGTCGGAAGAACTTCAGGAGGTTATACTGGCTACCGGCCTGGAGTATTGGTATAAGGATATAGTGGCTCTGCGGGGTGGTTATTTTCGGGAAGCGATAGACAAAGGTGACCGTAGATACTTTACCGCCGGTCTGGGAGGACGATATCGTTTTGTCAGTTTGGACCTGGCTTATCTGTTTCCGCAGGGATTGGCTGGCCGGAACCATCCGCTTCAGGAGACCTTCTGGTTTAGTTTGATGCTTCGCTTAGGTAGTGTGAGTGGACAGGTGTAAATATTTACTGCTTCATAGTGGATTCAATTTTTCGCTTGCAACCCAGGAGCGTATTGGCTATTTTGTCTGATAAGCAACAACTACGACAACCTGAGTTTTATGGAAAGAAGACTATTCCTGCAGCAGCTGGGCACTACCGCCTGCCTTGCTCCCCTGGCAGATTCCGGCATGTTTCGGACATGGCATACTGAACCAGGCAATATGGAGCAACTGCTCAAAAGCTTCATCAAAAGTAATGATACATCTGTCAAAACGCTGCTTGAACGGCAGGAGAAGGGGGCATCGCACCACTGGTACGGAGGGGTCGTTGATGCCTACGGTATCCATAACCCACAAAGTACGGTAGGTCTGCTGCAACGCCTGAGTTGTGCCTACGTTTCTGAGGGCTCGCGGTATTTCCGGCAGCAGGCAATGGTAGGTCCGCTGCAGGATGCCACTTTTTACCTGCTCAATGCCCAGCATCCCGATGGTACAATAGATTTGCATACAACTAACTTCCACTCTACGCCTGACCTTGGATTTTCTGTGGAACCGGCAGCACTGGCCTATACCCTGCTGGAGCAGCAGGCGGCTGATGAAACCCGGCAGATCAGGGGAAACCTGAAAACATATCTGCAGCATGCCGGCAAAGCTTTGTCAGTAGGGGGGATCCATACCCCCAACCACCGCTGGGTCGTGTGTATGGCCGCCGCACGGGTGCATCACCTTTTTGCTGATCCGGCGCTAAAAGACCGAATAGATGAATGGCTGCAGGAAAAAATTGATATTGACGAGGACGGGCAGTATACCGAGCAAAGTACGCTCATCTACAGCCCGATCGTCAACCGCGCGCTGATCACGGTAGCCAGGCTGATGGACAAACCTACACTACTGGAGCCGGTCAGAAAGAATATGGAGATGACGCTTTTTTACCTCCACGCCAACGGAGAATGTGTGTCGGAAGGGTCAGGACGGCAGGATCAGTACCAGCGGGGTACCCTGAATCGCTACTATTACCCTTACCGCTATATGGCCCTGTATGACCAGAACCCCCGCTTTGCCGCCATGACGCGCATGCTGGAAATGCAGGAACAAGAGAAACTGGACATTAACATGGCTTTTTTCCTGGAAGACCCCAAGCTAAAAGAGCCGCTTCCCCAGTCTGAGTCGCTGCCTACAAACTACCTGCATGTCTATAGAGGTTCGGACTTAGTAAGAGTCCGTCGGGAAGAGCGTGATGCCACCATCCTGGCGAAGAACCCATTATTCTTTACTTTCTTTAAAGGTAATGCTGCCCTGGAAGGTGTACGCCTGGCATCTGCTTTTTTTGGTAAGGGGCAATTTGAGGGCGAATCACTGGAGCGGGAAGGAGATGAGTTTGTGCTGCGGCAGTGGCTGGAAGGCCCATACTACCAGCCCTACCCAAAAGAGAACCTGCCCCACGATGGCGACTGGGAAAAGATGCCCCGCGACAAACGCCCCCAGAGCGAAGTACAGAAGCTCCTCTCCGAAATTCGTATCCGCGAGACAGACAATGGCTTCCTGCTGGACATCAGCATCACCGGAACCGACCGGGTGCCGGTGGCCGTAGAGATGGCCTTCCGCAAAGGCAGCAAACTGGCACATGTGCGTAAGCTGGAAGATAACGAAGATGCCTACCTGCTGGAAGAAGGGTATGGCACCCTCAGCGAAGGCGACCAGCAGATCCGTTTTGGCCCCGGTCGTGCCGAACATAGCTGGACCCAACTTCGGGGTGCTCTGCCTAAAATGGAAGCCCAATGCGTCTACCTGACCGGCTATACGCCCTTTGAGCAACAGATTGAGGTTTCTTAGCGGAATACGGGTATTTTTGTACTTCTATTGCATCTCAACTGATAAATCATGATAGCTTTCATGTTAGTAAATTCGTCTATCGGGATTTGTTCAAGTTCTGACAATTATATTTCTATATTTGATGAGATAAAAACTATTGCCTTGAGTTATAAATAAAAGCAGCATTCATTCGCGATGGTCAATAAAGAGGAATTATTAAAACTTATGCAGGATATGGAGTCGGACCGTATAGAGAGGACGACTTCTTTTCGCGAAGACAAACTGGGAGAAGCCGTTTGTGCATTTTCCAATGACTATCCTAACCACAAAAAGCCTGGATACTTGCTATTGGGTGTAAAGGATAATGGGCGTATTGCCGGCAAGCGGATCGAGGACAAAGAACTGCAACAGCTCGGCAACGTACGCTCTAATGGAAATGTTCTTCCTCAGCCATCAATGATTGTAAGCCCGGTATTTCATTTTGCAGAGGGAGATGTAGTTGTTGTGGAAGTGCATCCTTCACTGGTCCCTCCGGTAAGGTTCAAAGGAAAAGTATTTATAAGGATAGGTCCGCGTAAAGCTATCGCCAACGAGACTGAAGAAAGGAGGCTTTCAGAGAAGCGAGCATCCACCATGAAAACTTTTGATGTCCGCCCCTGCCCAGAAGCAACTGTTGATGATATTCATCTCGACTTATTCAGAACCAACTACTTACCCAACGCTATTGACTCAGAAACATTAGCTGCAAATCACCGGGAACTCAATCAGCAGCTTTCTTCTCTTCGACTTTATGATTCAGTACATCATTGTCCTACCTATGCTGCTATTATTTTATTTGGCCTGAATCCTCTTTATTTCATTCCGGGTGGATATATTCAATATATCAAGCTTCCGGGAACTGAACTAACGCCTGATATTGAATATGAAAAAAAATTCTCAGGTGCGCTGGTTAGCGAGTTACAAATGATTGAAGACTTTATTAGAGGAAATATCATTAAAAGCAAGACGCTCAGGAATGGTAGTATGAAAGAAAAAGCTGTTACGAACTACCCCCTATGGGCTTTAAGGGAATTGGTGATGAATGCAATCATGCACAGGGACTACGAATCAAATGCACCGGTTTATTTTTACGAATTTTCTGACAGAATTGAAATCATTAACCCTGGCGGACTCTATGGTGAAGTAAGACCTGAAAATTTCCCCAATGCCAGTGATTATCGAAATCCCGTACTGGGTGAGGCTATGAAGACTTTGGGCTATGTAAACCGTTTTAATTTTGGAATCAGGAATGCCCAGAAAGCGCTGCAGGACAATGGGAATCCTGTCGCTGAATTTGATATTAGTCTGACAACAAAGTTTTCTGTGGTGATTAGAATCAATAAGAACTGGCTATGAAAGTACTGACATTTTTTAATAACAAAGGAGGAGTTGGGAAAACAACGATGGTCTATCATATATCCTGTATGTTGGCGGAGATGGGCTATAGAGTAATTTCGGTTGACCTTGATCCACAGTCTAACCTTACCTCTATGTTTCTACCAATAGAAAGGCTGGAGGAGATTTTTGAAAATGAGTCAAACAGTACTATTCTGGGTAGTATTGTTCCTGTTATTGAAAGCGAAGGATATAATAAGGTGCACATAGAGGAAATTAATGAAAATATAGGGCTCCTTATTGGAAACCTGGCTTTATCAGCTTATGAAGACAATTTGAGCGATGCCTGGCTAAAATGCCTTAACGGTGATATTTATGCCTTTAAAGTAGTATCTGTTTTTAATACACTTATTCAGGATGCTGCCGATAGGTTCCATGCTGATATTGTATTGATTGATGTTGGTCCTAATCTTGGGGCCATCAACCGCGCTGTTACGATAGGCTCTGATTATCTGATCATGCCGGTTTCTTCTGACCTGTTTTCACTACAGGGTATCAAGAATTTGGGACAGACCCTAAAAACCTGGAAAAAAGAATGGGAAGAAAGAAGAGCAAAAAACCCTAAGCCTGATGTAATATCATTACCTAAAGGGAATATCGAACCCACTGGATATGTGATCATGCAGTATACAGCCAAAGAAAGTCGCCCCGTCAAATCTTATTTGAAGTGGGCTGACAGAATACCTGCTACATATCATGAGTTTGTGTTGGACAGAAAAATTTCTCCCGAACTTACGATTGATACTGATGACGAATGTCTGGGGCTTCTTAAGCACTATCATAGCTTGGCCCCTATGTCAATGGAAGCACATAAACCTATGTTTTTGTTAAAGCCTGCAGATGGAGCTATTGGAGCTCATGTTCAGGCAGTAAAAAAATGCTATGCTGACTTTCAACAATTAACGCAACGTATCATAGATGCATGTCAGGCATCAGGTTAATGATTCATTGCCTAACTACCGGCTGCGTCCAGGCAACTTCAAAATCACCTTCGTTGAAAGGATTTATCTTAGGCTTGGTGGAGATGACCTTGGCCCGCACGTAGAGGTCATCTTCCTGTAGCTGATAGCTGCCTTGTAGTCCTTTCACTTCTTTGAGCAACACGCCCATATCTTCTCGCCCGGCGCCTTTTTTGGTGCCCCAGAACTGTATGCGGTAGTTGATGCCCCCTTCTTTCTGGATTTTCAAACTGAGTTGTTCATCACCGTAGCTAACATCTTCCAGCGTGACGCCGGTAGTACCGTAAAAGTCGCCCGCTTCCATCGCCTCAATAATGGCCTCCGGAGTCAGTTCATTGGCGCGTACCATCACCCAGCCGCGGCCGGGATTGCTATTGTCGCCACTGTAGACGTGGTAGCTATGCGCGTCATCCGTCGCCAGGCCGTACATCACCGGCTTACCGTCGCGCAGGTAGTGGGTGATCAGGATGTCCCACATCTTTTCCATGCCGATCCGGGTCTCGTCCCCGTAGTTGTGCACCATCGGGTGGCCGTTGTACACTTCAAAAAATCGCTCGCCGGTGAGCGGTATCATATCGTCTACCGTAATGGCCCAGCCAAAGTTAGGGTGGTTGATGTGGGGAAACATAGGGACGCCCGTCTGCGCCCGTTGCTCGTTGACGGCATTGATATTATTCTGCATCACCTCGGTGACGCTGTTGCCGTGGCGGGGTTCTACCAGTGACTGCACATTGGTAGCATTCATGTGAATCGGCTTCCCATCGTAGCCGTCGGTCACTTCTTCTGATTGTATGATCAGGAATTTGCCGGCTTCTTCAAATTTTGGGCGGTACTCTTCCAGGGTTTTCAGCTTCACCTGGATACGGTCGTTTTCGTCTTTTTCGTAGATCACCCAGTCTTCTCCATACTTGTC
>CAZFFW010000063.1:0-27780 GCA_964518125.1 uncultured Porifericola sp. | reverse complement strand
TCATCTCTTTTTTCGTATACTGAGACCTGGTATCCCTGCCGGGCCAATAATGAGGATAAGAGCGAACCTGCCAGTCCGGCACCCAATATGCATATCTCCTGCTGTTTATCTTGATCCATCTAAAGTATTTTTCAGAATTTCGTAAAAACGGTAAACCTCCTCAAAAGTATTGTACAGGGGCGTAGGCGCCACGCGGATTACATCCGGTTCGCGCCAGTCTACCACGATACCTGCATCGGTAAGCTGTTCAAAGAGCCGCTTACCATAGCGGGCGGAAAGCATAGAAAGCTGACAGCCCCTCTCTTCCGGATTAGCCGGGCTAATGATTCGGATATGCTCAGCTTCCGGGTCCAGGGAGTGAATGCACTCCTCCAGAAATGCAGTGAGCCGGATGCTTTTTTTCCGCAACTGATCCATACCCGCTTCAGCAATTATCTCAAGAGAAGCACGCTGCACTGCCGTAGAGAGAATGTTTACATTGCTAAGTTGCCAACCATCTACCCCGTACATAGGTTTAAATCCTTTTTCCATGCGGAAGCGCTCCGCTTCATCGTGGCCCCACCAGCCGGCAAAGCGGGGCAGGTCCGGGTCTTTAGCATAGCGTTCGTGCACGAAGGCACCGCCATTATTTCCGGGGCCGGAATTCAGGTACTTATAGCTGCACCATACCGCAAAATCCACATTCCAGTCGTGGAGTTGCAAGGGTACATTTCCTACCGCATGGGCCAGGTCAAACCCGGCTCTGGCTCCTGCCTGATGCGCTGCGGCAGTGATGCGCTCCATATCAAATAACTGTCCGCTATAGTATTGTACACCCGGAAAAAGCACCAGTGCCAGTGTATCAGCCTGCTGCTCGATGGTGTGCAGGATATCTTCCGTACGCAGGGTCTCTTCCCCTGTCCGGGCTTTCATTTCTACGATAGCTTCCTCTGGCTCAAAACCATGAAAGCGCACCTGGCTCTCCACGGCGTACTGATCGGAGGGAAAAGCACCGGCTTCCAGCATTATTTTATACCGTGTCGCAGAAGGGCGGTAAAAAGAGACCATCATCAGGTGCAGGTTGGTGGTCAGGTTATTCATGGAGACTACCTCGTGCTCCCTTGCCCCGCAGATGTGAGCCAGCGGCTTCTTCAGAAGTTTATGATAGCTCAGCCAGGGATCGGGTTGCTGGAAGTGTCCTTCCACTGCCTGCTGCTGCCATTTTTTGAGCGACTCGTCCAGGTAACGGGTAGCCTCGGCAGGCTGCAGGCCTAAGGAGTTGCCACAAAAATAAATAAGCGGTTTCCCCTGTTTGTCTGTGGGTAGGTGGAACTTCTTCCGGTAATGCTGCAATGCATCCTCGCAGTCCAGATATCGTGCTTTTTCTAAAAGTTCAGGCATAATCGTTTGGTTGAGCTGTCACAGTGTGGGTAATGGATTGTCCTTTTATATAGCGGCAGCATAACACTTTTTTTGGGCTGGTGTAAATTTTATAATTTTATCAGAGTTTTCCATTATTCACTAAACTATCAACCATGAATATTGATTTGACCGGAAAAAGGGCACTTGTCTGCGGCAGTACGCAGGGAATCGGCAAGGCAGTAGCCGAGGAACTGGCGGGCCTGGGGGCAGCCATCACACTGCTGGCCCGTAACGAAGGTAAGCTGAAGGAAGTACAGGCTAGCTTGCCTACTGATAAGGGGCAGGAGCATCATTATGTGGTAGCTGATTTTTCCAATCCTGATTACCTGAAATCAGCTATCCACTCTTACCTGGATACGGTTGAGGAAGTGCATATCCTGCTGAACAATACCGGAGGGCCACCCGCCGGAGCCCTGTATGAGGCTGAGCCGGAGACGTTTCGCAAAGCATTTGAAATGCACATCGTGGGCAACCAGCTACTGGTGCAGGCGGTACTTCCTAAGATGAAGGCTGCCGGATACGGCCGTATCATCAATATCATTTCTACTTCTGTCAAAGAACCGATTCCCGGACTGGGGGTTTCCAATACTACCCGGGGAGCAGTGGCCAGTTGGGCAAAAACCCTGGCTTTTGAACTGGGACCTATGGGGATTACTGTCAATAATGTATTGCCCGGCTCCACCAATACTGACCGTATCTGGGCATTGGTAAAAAACAGGGCGCAGCAGCAGGGAAAAACGGAGCAGGAAATTGAAGAAAATATGAAAGGCCAGATTCCGCTGAGGCGCTTTGCTGAGCCCTCAGAAACTGCCGCGGCAGTAGCTTTTCTGGCCTCGCCAGCAGCGGCATATATTACCGGGGTAAGTCTGCCGGTAGACGGCGGTAAGATCAGTTGCCTGTAAGGAGAGCCCTTGAAAATACAGGATATACGATTTTTGAGAGGCTTGGGTAAAGCGCGCGTTTTTACGCAGAGTGAGGTGGGGCTTTATCTGGCCATGCTCTGGCTGCTGGTCAACCTGGGCCTGCTCTGGCTGCTGGGCATACGGACCGGAGCAGATACCGAAGTATACGTCAGTGCCGCCCATGAACTGCTGGCCGGTAATCTGCCGGAGGGACGGCTGGTCTGGTACAGTAGCTATATTGTACTGCTCAGCCTGGTTTTTGGCATGGGTGGAGGTCTGCCCTGGATAGTGACGATTCAGGTCTTGCTGTCGGGGGTTGCGGCCGTTGTGTTGGAGAAAGGGGTACGTAAGCTTACTGGCAGTCAAGGGGTGAGTTTTTTGGCTGTCTTCTTCTACCTGGCCTGGCTGAAAATTCATCAGTGGAATATTTTTATCTACACTGAGGCAGTATTTACCAGCCTGTCGGTGATTACTTTTTCGTGTTGGCTCCTTTCACAAAGGTATTGGCAATACGCCGGATGCTTACTCCTGGTATTGGTTACATTCTTTGTCAGGCCAACGGGCTTTAGCTTTCTGGCGGGATGGCTGCTGTTTGCCACTGTAGCTATCGCTTTCAGTGGGTGGATCAAATGGGCTGTTTCTATGCTTATTATCCTGGTTGCCTTGCTACTTCTCAACCAGATGCTGGGAGATTTTGAGCTGGTGGAGAGCTACGCGCAGGGGGAAATTATCTACCCGGATATCAGCCTGGGCGTAAGGGTGCCGCCTGACCTGAGTATACCCGGAAAGCAACACAGTCCCCTGCTACGGTTGGCCCTCTTTGTGTGGGAGGCACCGTGGTATTTTGTCAAAATCAGTATCATCAAGCTGGGGCTGTTTTTTGCTAATGTGAAGCCTTATTTCTCTCTGGCGCATAATCTGCTCATCATCCTGCTACTGTACCCACTCTACGGATTGGCGATATATGGTTTCCGACATTTTCCCGAAAACAGGAAGGAAAAGTATTTTTTTGCAGGCTACATTCTGGCCCAGGCTGTAACAGTGATGCTGACCACCGAAAACTGGGATGGCCGTTTTCTTATACCTATCCTTCCGTTTGTGTTCATCCTTTCCGCCATGGGTTTACAGTATCTGATAAAAACAAAAGCCTCTCCCGTTGAGGAAGAGGCTCATGAAAATGGCTGAGAATAATATAATTCCTAAGCGGTAGGGGCAAATGTTTTGCCTGCTTCTTTAGGCGTCTTTTTCAGCTTAGCGATGTTGAAAATCTTTTTAGTCTTATAACCAGTATAGCTGCATTCGTAGTACTTAATAAGTGTGCCCTCTTTCTCTTCGGTAGGAGATTCAAGAATTTCTTCTTTTACTACGCGCAAGGTGTAATAACCACAGGTAGGCGACTTCTCGGCATGCAGGTGTCCTTTATACTTTTCTATTTTGATTTCTTCAGTCTTTTCGTCTATCCATACATCGTAGTCTACCGAGAAGATATTTTCTTCGGCCTGCATTCCCTCATCCAGGTATACATCTTCTTCGTCTTCGCTGAGCAGTTTCATCTGATTGCCCGCGCTGGAAATCCGGGGCTTATATCTGAGTTTCTGCAGGCGCTTTTCGATCAGGGTTGGATAGTAGTACTCCAGGTAATTGAAGAAAACTACGCCCAGGATCATTCCGAACATGACGGATACAAATATTCCTACAAAAACATACAACCATTCTGTAGCCAGAACAGAGGTAACATAGGCACCGGCTGCTACCAATAGTACTACTAAGCCGTACCAGATAGACTTTTTCTCTTTCTGGTTGATCAGATCGTACCTGGCTTTGTAGTCTCTGGTTCCTGATAGGCGGATGAAATAGAACAGAAGCATCAAGATACCTGCAGCGACTAAAATAAAAGACAGATAATAGAGACTCTGACTGAGGATGTTGAGTAAGCTTTCCATATGCTTGAACAGTTTTGTTACCTTGTGATTTGATATTGATTATGAGCGACTTAACGCTAAAAAATCCTGCTCTAAGTACGTTAAAATACGCTGAATTGTAAAAAATACACCTGTTCTAGTTTTGTGAATATATTACATCGCCTCTCGTAATCTACATACCAACATAATTTAATCAAAAAACAGATCAAATAACAGGTTTTGGGTCTATAATTTATTTTCAATAAAGTTGCTCATCAGGCGGAAAAGGTGCATCCTGGTATTACCTCCGTAAATGCCATGGTTGCGATTGGGATAGAAGAAGGAGTCAAACTGCTTGCCTGAGGCGATCAATGCATCCTGTAGCATCACTGAGTTCTGAAAGTGTACATTATCATCACCTGTACCATGGATCAGCAGCAAGTTACCCTTCAGCTTATCTACATGCGAGAGCGGAGAGTAGGCATCATAGCCTTCAGGGTTTAGCTGGGGCGTGGATAGGAAACGTTCGGTATAGATGGTGTCGTAAAACCGCCAGTTAGTAACCGGGGCAACCGCAATAGCGGACTTGAACACATCATTTCCTATAAAAAGCGCCAGCGAAGACATATAACCTCCGTAGCTCCATCCCCAGATGCCGATACGCTCCGGGTTTACAAAGGGTAACCTGCTCAGGTAACGTGCGGCAGCGATCTGGTCCTGAACCTCATATTTACCCATCTGCCCGTAGGTGATATGCTTAAAGTTGCGGCCCCGGCCACCGGTGCCCAGGTTATCTACACAGGCTACAATGTAACCCTGCTGAGCCAGGTAGTGAAACCAGTAGTCTCTGCCGCCCTGCCAGGCATCTCTTACGAGCTGTGAGCCCGGGCCTCCGTACACATACATCAGCACCGGATATTCTTTAGCGGGATTAAAATCTGCCGGCTTGATCATATAGCCATACAGCAAGGTGTCTGCATCGTTACGGAAAGTGAAGAATTCTTTGTTCCCCATCTGGTACTGCTCAGTAGCCTCCAGCAGTTCCTGGTTTTTCTCCAGCACCTGTATCAGCTCACCGGAAGGGGCGCGATGGATGCTGATGGTCAACGGCTGACTGGCTGAAGAATACTCTTGTATATAGTAGTCAAAAGTAGGACTGAAGTTGATTTGATAAGTACCTGCCTTCTGGCTGAGTTTTCTTTTTTTGTTTCCTTTTAGGTCAATGACATACAGGTGCCTTTCCAGGGGCGACTCTTCGGTGGATATGAAATAAATCAGCCCCCGCTTTTCGTCTGCGCCCAGCAGTTCGCTCACCTCCCATTTACCGCGGGTGATCTGCCGCTTCAGTGTACCATCGGTCTGGTAGAGATAGATGTGTTTGTATCCGCTGCGCTCGCTGGTCATGAGGAAGTGCTTGCCATCTTCCAGGTAGAGAAACTGATCGTTATACTCAATATCCACGTAGGTTTCAGCAGCTTCGCTGAGGATGACTTCAGCACTGCCGTCACCGGCATTGGTATGGATAAGTTCCATACGGTTTTGCAGGCGATTCATGCGTACAAATGACAGCACTTCCGGGTCATGGGTCCATTTTACCCGGGGAATATAGATGTCAGTTTCATCACCAGCACTTATCCGTACCGTCTTGTTATCCTCAAGGTGATAGACAGAGAGGCTTACCAGGGAATTATCCTCTCCTGCTTTGGGATACTTAAAGCGGTAGTCATTGGGATAAAGTTCGCTCCACAGCTGCATGTTGTACTCGGTAACATTGGTTTCATCAAAAGTCAGGTAGGCGATTTTTTTACTGTCGGGAGACCAGTAAAATGCTTTGGCGAAGCCAAACTCCTCTTCGTACACCCAGTCAGTGCTGCCGTGGATAAGCTCGTTGAATTTACCATCAGTCGTGACCTGATGTAGTTCGTTCGTTCCCAGGTCTACATAAAAGAGGTTATTGTCCCGCACAAAAGCTACCTTGCTCGCATCGGGCGAAAAGCTGGCATATGACTGCTTGCCACCCTTATCCAGGGGACGAAAAGTATCCTGGGCGATGTCATAGATGTAGTAATAAGCCCGCGTAGAACGACGGTAGATTGGCTCCAGTTCAGTAGCAAAAAGAACTTTGCCTTCGTCCTGGCTCAGTGCGTAGTCATTGTAGGCCAGGGCCAGAGGCTCTCCTTCCGGCACCAGGCTGCCACCGTTGACCAGCGTATCGACTACCTGCCCATTCGTAATATCATAGCGCACAATATGCTCATAATATTCTGTTTCGTCCGGAACCACTGAGGTATAGTAGCGGCCATCAGCCATCCAGTTGATACCACTTACCCGGTACTCGGCGAACACCTGATCTTCAAATATATCTTCCAGGCTGAGAGGCTTTTTCTCCTGACCTAAAACCGATGAAGTAGAAAATATCGCTAGAATAAGCAAGTTTATAAATAATGATAAAATGCTATTTTTCATGTTCAAATAGGTTGAATAAGTATTTTTCAAAATATCAGGCTGTAGAAATAAAGTAAAATGATAACATTTTCAGGCAGATTCCATTATATAAACAGCCGTGATGTTCACTCAACTGTAAATTTTACGTATCATTTGATGGTATATTATTTGACTAAAAGTATAACATACGGCTGTAAAGATGAGTGCAACTAAGAAAAAAAGCTTTAAGGAATTAATCAATTCTTCTTCAACCCCTGTTCTGGTTGATTTTTATGCCACCTGGTGTGGTCCCTGTCAGACCCTGAGTCCTATCGTACAGGAAGTAGCCAAAGAAATGCGTGACCAGCTTAAGGTAATAAAAGTAGACGTAGACAGAAATCCGGCTGCGGCGCAACAATTTCAGATTCGCGGCGTTCCTACACTAATCCTATTTAAGGGGGGCAAGGTGCTTTGGCGCAAAGCCGGCCTGATGACGAGGCGAGAGCTTACATCTTCTATTCAGAATGCTGTAGGCTAGGGAATATGGGGTAAGTTAGGGAGAAGAAGAAATATTATTTTTTGACCTAATTTTTTGTGTTATGATGGATCAGTTGTTGAATTTTTTATGGTAGTGTTTATCCATGTATGTAGGCCTGCGGGGTAGAATTATATAACAGGCGTCTTCTACAAGAAAAGAAGATGGGCCTGCTTTTTGCACTAAAATTTGTCTTAGAAGCCATGTGCTTTTTAGTCGACTTTTTCATGAACAATTCTTATATAATCCGTTTCTGATATCATATAGCGCATAAGTTTTGCTATATGCTACGAAACAATCAATGTTTTTTTTAAACCAAATCTTTTATCCAAATGACTAAAATTTTTCGTTATTTTTTGTTCAGCTCATTAGTACTATCTGTACTTTTCCTGGCCAGTTGCGAAGAGGATGTAGAAGGGCCAGTAGTTCCTTCTACTTTAGAGCTTACACAGGGTGGGACAATCGTGAATTCTGCGGAAGCCGCACCGGGCGAGGATGTGACCGTAAATGTTGAAATCACTTATGGTGACGACGCAGTGGACAACCTTATTGTTCGTGAAGACGACGGCACTATCTTTAATACCTTTCCCCTTACCAATGCACCTACCTCTGTGCAGGTAACTTATACAGTGCCTGACGATGCCAGTGGTACTTTAGAGGTAGATTTTGAGCTATCCGGACCTGACGGTACCATAGCTACTGAAACCTTATCAATTGAAGTATCTTTTGCTACCGTAGTAGATATTGCGCTTAGCAGTGATGATTTTGAAATTCTGGTAGCCGCCCTGACAGAAGCTAACCTGGTAACTACCCTTCAGGGAGCCGGTCCTTTTACAGTATTTGCTCCAACTGATGATGCTTTTGCTGCTATAGGAATCAACTCGGCTGCTGACTTGCCCGAAGGCGATGCGCTGACCCAACTCCTGCTTTACCATGTTGTATCAGGGGCTGCTGTACAATCTACTCAGCTTGAGGAGCAAGCGTATATGACTGTTGAAGGTAGTGATGTGGTAGTACGTCTGGATGGCGGTGTTTTTGTAAATGATGCTGAAGTAGTGACCGCTGACTTAGTAGCCGGCAATGGTGTAGTGCATGTTATTGACATGGTGCTTGATCCTGCTTCTTCACTTATTTTTGACGAGGCTGTTCTGTTAGGCGGACAATCCAATACTACGCTCGGAAGTTTCTATAATGTGATTGATACTACTGTGTATACTTCCAGCGAAGCAGCAGCAAACAGTGCGATGGTTGATTTTGCGTATTGGTATGTTACCGACAATGATCCTGCTACTGCTGATAGTGAAGCAATTATTGGTTCTCCTGATGCCGATTCATTCGCGGCTGCGTTTAGCGGTACTACTTTAGAAACAGAAAACTCTACCCGCTTTTTAGCGCTTCAGGGTGTAACTGCTGCTGATTTTGAAGGTATCGTCAGCGCTACAGATTTTGACGACGTGTTTGACGGAGACTTTCAAGGTGGTGGGGCTGTTAGGCTTACCAATCTGCAGGAAAATCAAGTATTCGGAATCCAGTTAGATGAAGACCGGGGAGGAAATGTCGGTCTGGTGAGAGTAGTAGAAATTACTGGTGCTCAGGGTTCAGAACGCGCGATTACTATCCAGGTGAAATTCAAGCCATAATTGAATAGTAGTATTTTAAATATTAGCTCCTCCTTTCGGGGGAGCTTTTTTTTGTTTCATATACTGCATTGTATAATCTTTTTCCTATATTTGCAGTTCTTTTCCGGAAAGCGCATAAAATCATATAATCATGAGCGATCAGTTATTAAAAATAGTAGAGGAAGACTATAAGGAAGCTCGCAGCAAGCATCCTGATTTCCAGGCAGGTGATACTGTCAATGTACACGTGAAGATTACAGAAGGTAATAAAGAGCGTATCCAGCAGTTTCAGGGTACTGTTATCCAGCGTCGTAATGAAAACTCCAATGGCGAAACCTTCACCGTAAGGAAAGTTTCTAACGGCATTGGTGTAGAAAGAATTTTCCCCATCATTTCTCCCAGCCTTGACAAAATTGAGGTGGTCCGCAAAGGTAAAGTAAGAAGAGCCAGACTTTACTACCTGAGAGGTCGCCAGGGTAAAGCTGCCCGTATCAAGGAAAGAAGATAATTTTCTGCGCTGTAGTATATACAGCCGGAGATAAGCGTCATCAGCAAAAAAAAGCACAACCCGGGGGTTATGCGACAATAGAGCTGATGACGTTTTTTTATGTATTCTTTTTTCCGTACTTCAACTGGTCATAATCCATATCTTCAGAAGGGCGGCTGTCAGGATTGGACTTGGGCTCTTCTCCGGTTATTTTGGCTGAGCCTTCATACCCCTGATGGTGGTAGTTGCTGTGTCTTTCGCTTACATAGCTATCACTGTCTACGCTTGCCTGTGGGCCAAAGGCCTTCTCTCCATAAAAATTGATAAGCTTTTCAAGTTCCTTCCGATCATTTTTTTTGAGCTTATCCAGGTCTACCTGAGGGGCTTCGGTGATGTGTTTCTTGTCCACCTTGAGCCCAATGTCAGAAGAATTGGTGTTAAAACGGAGTAACTGGAAAGGAATAGCAAAATGATCACTGCCTAAGCCAAGGATACCGCCTTCTGATAGTATGGCTATTTTGGGCTGGCTGTTTTCAGGGTCGATCAGTATATCACTGATTTTGCCTACTTTGTCCCCTACCTGGTCGTGTACAGAATTATGTATGATATCTCCGTTAACGGATAAATATTGCTTCACCATCATGATAAAAATTTTTAGATTAGCTAAAAGTCTATATGCTTAAAACAGGCTGAAGCCGGTAAAGTTTAAAGATAGGAGGAGTAGCTAACTACCGTAGTCAATCGTATCCAGCTGATTTCCAGTATCATCGTACATTTTCCAGGTGCCGGATTCGCTGCCATTCCTGTAAGCTCCTTCCAGGGCTACTTTGCCGTTTTCATGGTAAAATTTCCAGAGGCCGGTTTTTTGTCCCTGCTCATAATTTCCTTCTTCCTGTACATTACCATTGGCATAAAAGCACTGCCAGAAGCCCTGCGGCTGCCCGTCTACCATATCGCCCTTGCAGTTATCGCTGGAGACAATGGGCAAAAGGTAAAACAGGCAATAAATGAACAGTAAACGTAGCATAGGGCGAAATATCAGCGTATGGCTACAAATTTACCGCTTTGGGCCGGGTCTGCCCAAGCGAAAGAATGCAATCATTACATTGGTAATACTGCCTTACAAAAGTTCATTCGCCAGGTTGGCCAGTTCTGAGCGCTCCCCTTTTTCCAGGGTAATATGGGCATAGAGAGGATGTGCCTTGATTTTGTCAATCAGATAAGAAAGTCCATTACTCTGCGAATCCAGGTAAGGGGTATCTATCTGGTAAATGTCCCCGGTGAAGATAATTTTGGTATTTTCTCCAGCCCTTGTGATGATGGTTTTGACCTCATGTGGTGTAAGGTTTTGCGCCTCATCTACAATAAAAAAGATATTCGACAGACTTCGTCCCCGGATATAAGCCAATGGCGTAATCACCAGCTTTTCGTTGTTGAGCATCTCGGTAATGCGGGCATTGTCCTTATCGCTCTCGTGAAACTGGTTCTGGATAAATTTCAGGTTATCCCAAAGCGGTTGCATATAAGGATTCAGCTTGGACTTGATATCGCCGGGTAGGTAGCCAATATCTTTGTTGCTGAGCGGTACGATAGGGCGGGCCAGGTAAACCTGCTTATACAACCTGCGCTGTTCCAGTGCGCCTGCCAGCGCCAGCAGTGTTTTACCGGTTCCGGCCACTCCCTGTATGGTTACCAGCCGTACATCCGGGTTAAGGATAGCATGCAGCGCAAATGCCTGTTCCGCATTCTTAGGCCTGATACCATAAGCCTGTGATTTTTCTACCTTCTCGATACGCTGCAGGGCAGGATTGTAGTAGCAAAGGGCCGAGTTTTTAGTGCTTTTCAGAATATAGTAGCCGTTGGCACTGACCAGTTTGGGATCCATGAATTCTTCCACTTCGCTGAAACCGTCTTTATACAGCTTACTGATTTTATCGCTGTTCATCCTTTCGAAAACGGTTTTGCCGCTGTAGAGGTCGGCTACGTGCTTTACCTTACCGGTTTCATAGTCTTCAGCGATCAGGTTCAGGGATTTGGCCTTCAGCCGCAGGTTGATGTCTTTGGTCACCAGGATGACCTTCCGATCCGGATGGGCCTCTTTGAGCGACAGTGCCGCATTCAGGATCTTATGGTCGGGCTTCTTCTCATCAAAGATTTTCTCCGCATCCACCTCACTTTCCGGGCTCATGACTACCTTAAACGACCCCCTGGATTTACCATTGAGCGGTATCCAGTCGCGTAGGGTATGGTCAGCTGAGAGCTTATCCAGCATACGGATAAATTCTCTGGCCTCGAAGTTACGGGTATCGCTGCCCTTTTTGAACTGGTCAAGTTCCTCCAGTACAGTGATGGGGATGCCTACATCATGCTCATCAAAATTCATGATGGCATCATGTGCATAAAGGATCACAGAAGTGTCCAGCACGAAAATCTTTTTTCCGGCCTTGGATTTTGCTGTGCTTCCGGGCTTTTTGGGCGCTTTGGCAGTAGTTGTTTTTTTGGTGGTAGTAGCCATACGTTCAATCTGGGTTTATAGATGCTCGCTCCTCTGTGGTCTTTTCGCAGATGCCGGATGAGAAGAAATCCAATTAAACAAATCTTAAGAAAAGTTGAGCATAAATACGTCTTCTTTTTCTTTAGGAATGATCCTGAGTACATTGGCCAGTACCAGTAGCACCAGGGTTTGGGATGCCCGGAATCGGGGTAGCTGTGCGAGTTCGGCAAACTGGGTAAGCGTGATCTGCCGATGGCTTTCCAGGTATTCCATCAGGAGTTTTTCTTTTTCACCGAAGGTAAACTGTATATCTTTCTGCCTGCGGCCACGTTTCAGTATTTTCCACACTTCGGGGCTGGCCTGCAGGCTCTTGTCTTCGTAGCGCACATAGGCTTTACCTTTATGGCCGCGAAAGTTTTTACTGCCTTGTTTGGCAGGCGTTTTTTCCTGTTGGTTGAGTACGTAGTGTGGCTTTTTCTCGCTTTCTTTTATTTTGTAGAGTACTACAGATTTTCGGTGGTTGATCTGTACAACTTCCACTTCATAGTCAATTCTGGGCCGGCACCAGCGCTGTATGGCTTTCTCCAGCACAAAAATTTCTTCATCGGCAAACCTGATACCCGGAATGGTGCCATTATCGTCTACACCGATGAGCAGATTACCTCCCTTGGTATTGGCAAAAGCGACTATTTCACGGATGATTTTTTCAGGATGCGCTACTTTGCGTTTGAATTCAATATTTTCTCCTTCTCCCCGCTTTACCAGGTCTTGTATTTCCTGCATAGACATGACACTAACGCTTAAGAATGCCAGTAGATAAACAGGGCCGGTGTTTATACACCGACCCGCTTTTCCAATTCAATTATTTCGGACGTCTATTCGTCAAAATCTTCTTCTCCATAGTCCGGCATGGAGAACATGCTGCTGAGCAGGTCCTTAAACTGTGTACCTGATGTCAGCTGTTTTTTGCTCAGTTGGCTGTACTCTGCCAGGCCATGTAGGGCAAACTCCATCATGAAGAGACGGTTTTCTTCATTGAGCTTGGGGTGGTGATGCTTGATGAGTTCTTCCAGGCCTGGTACGCTCTTCAGGGCTTTTTTGTAATCTTTATTGCTCAGGTCGTTTAGAATATCTACCTCTTTTCCTTCACCAAACCACTCCACAATTTTTTTGTAGGGATTTTTCTCCTTCTGCTTACGCTTGTCGTCAGGGTTAGGGAAAAATTTGAGAAACTGTGTACGAATGGCTTTGCCTACCAGGTTATGGGCTACAATGCCCGGGCCTTCCTGCTCTCCTTCGTACACCAGTTCTACTTTTCCGGTAATGGAAGGAATTACCCCAATAAAATCGGATACCCGGATAAAGGTACTGTCTTCTCCGTTGATAAGGGTGCGTCGCTCGGCGGCACTCATCAGGTTTTCGTAAGCGGAGATCGTCAATCGGGCGGACACGCCGCTTTTTTCGTCTACATACTCACTTTCGCGGGCCTCAAAGGCTACCTGCTCAACCAGGTCCTGGGCTAGTTCGGTCAGCTTGATTTTAGCTTTTTGTGGTTCTTTGATGCGCGCTTCCTGGGCGGTAATTTTCTTCCCGATTTCCAGCGTACGCGGGTAGTGCGTCATGATCTGGCTGTCTATCCGGTCCTTGAGCGGAGTCACAATACTACCCCGGTTGGTGTAGTCTTCGGGGTTGGCGGTAAAGACAAATTGTATGTCCAGGGGCAGTCTCACTTTAAAACCGCGGATCTGAATATCGCCTTCCTGCAGAATATTGAACAGCGCCACCTGTATACGCGCCTGCAAATCGGGCAGCTCATTGATGACAAATATACTGCGGTGCGAACGGGGAATAAGGCCATAGTGTATCACCCGCTCGTCGGAATAAGGTAACTTAAGCGAGGCTGCTTTGATGGGATCCGTATCGCCGATCAGGTCAGCTACCGATACATCGGGTGTGGCGAGTTTTTCTGCGTAACGTTCAGCACGATGTACCCAGGCAATAGGTGTATGGTCAGCATGTTCCGCGACCATCTCTCTACCGTAGCGCGATAGTGGCGACAGTGGGTCATCGTTCAACTCAGAGTCTTTGATGACCGGGATATACTCATCCAGCAGCTCTACCATCATACGGGCGATTTTGGTCTTGGCCTGCCCGCGCAGCCCGAGGAGGATGATATTATGCATGGAAAGGATAGCCCGCTCCATATCAGGTACTACCGATTCCTCATAACCCCATATTCCTTCAAATACGCTTTCTTTGTTCTTCAGCTTAAGTATGAGATTGTCACGTAACTCCTGCTTGATGGATTTTGGCTGGTATCCGCTGGCCTTCAATTCTCCCAGCGTATGAATTTTTAAAAGCTTTTCAGGCGATATATCCTGGTAATTCATTAAAGTTCTTAGTTAAAAGTTAAAAGTAGAAAGCTTACAATGAAACAATCGCTGCCTCCAAAGAAGCATGTAAAGTATAGCAGTGCCGCTACTGCTTATAAAACTTACGGCGATTACGGCGGTAGTCTTCAAAGATCAGGTTGCCCAGGCCCTGCAGGCTGCTGTAGTAGGCATTGCCGTTGTTGACTTCCGTAAACTTTTTGACAAACTGCTTAAGGTAGGGATCAGAGGCGATCATAAAAGTAGTTACCGGTATCCCCAGTCTCCGGCATTGGGCGCCCAGGTTGAGCGTTTTGTTAAGGATTTTACTGTCCAGCCCAAAGCTGTTTTTGTAGTACTTGATTCCCTGCTTGAGGCAGGTAGGCTTACCATCGGTGATCATGAATATCTGCTTGTTCTGCGTTTTGCGGCGGCGCAGTATATCCATGGCCAGTTCCAGACCAGCTACGGTGTTGGTATGGTAAGGGCCAACCTTGAGGTAGGGCAGGTCCTTGATCTGAATCTGCCAGGCATCGTTACCAAATACAATAATATCCAGGGTGTCTTTGCGGTACTTGGTCGTGATCAGTTCGGCCAGCGCCATGGCTACCTTTTTGGCCGGGGTGATACGGTCTTCTCCATAAAGAATCATGGAGTGGGAAATATCAATCATCAGTACCGTAGAGGTCTGGGTTTTGTATTCTGTATCGTTGACCTCCAGGTCGTTCTCGGTCAGCATAAAATTACCCAGTCCATGGTTGATCTGGGCGTTACGGAGCGAGTCTGTCATGGCAATCTGCTCGAGGGAGTCGCCAAACTCATAATTACGGCGGTCAGTACTGGCCTCATCGCCAGAACCGCTGAAATTCGTTTTATGGCTACCCGGCCCTGACTTTTTGAGCTTACCGAAGATTTCTTCCAGTGCGCTTTTGCGGATGGAGCGCTCCGTTTTGGCAGTAAGATCAAACGAACCATCCGGGTTCTCATCCGTAATAAAGCCCTTGTCCTTCAGGTCCTGGATAAAATCGCCCATACCGTACGCATCATTGGTAATGTTATATTGACGGTCAAGGCTGTTCATCCACTCCAGCGTTTCGGCTACGTTTCCGGAAGTGATCACCATGAGTTCCATGAAGATTTTGAAAAGCTGATCAAAAGTACTCTGCCCCTGCTGTTCGGGGTCGGGTTGATAGTCGGTGAATCTATATCCTAGCATAATTGCAAAAACTTAAAAATGGGCTGCATTGTTCTTTCTCTCCTGTTAATAACGGAAAAGAAGGGAAAGGCATTCGTTGTTGGCCTTATTATTTACGGCCAGCCACAAAATATGTATTTGAAGGCTACTTTTCAAATTCTTGTTACTAGCGAAAAGGCGGATACTGTAAAGGTGCGTAAAGCGGCTCTCTGTGAAAAAATAGCCACCTGGTATAAAAGCTGACTCACTTTTCATCAATAAATCCTTTTCAGACTATGAGTTTTTAATAGCATGCTGTACAGCAATAAGTGATAGAAGATATACATGGATATAGTGATTTCAAACATTATGAGAAGTGAAATAATACTTTATGCTCGCGTGAATATGCTGTTTAAAGCTCTATTGCTTAACAAAGAAAACGCAGCCATGTTAAGCTAAAAAACAAAACTGGCTTATGAAGGAGTATGATGTAGCGATAATCGGTAGTGGTATTAACAGCTTAACTGCCGCAGCCCTGCTGGCACAGAAAGGGAAAAAAGTAGCGGTATTTGAAAGAAACAACTATATCGGCGGTTGTATCAAAACTGATGAGGTAACCGTACCGGGATTTAAACATGATATTTTTTCGGATTTTCATCCCCTCTTCGTCAGTGGACCTGCCTATCAGCAGCTCAAGCCTGCGCTGGACAAACATCAGCTGAAATACAAGACCAGCAAATATCCCACCGGGGTACTGCTCAAGGACGGCAGGACGGCAGTTCTGGAGCAGGATCAGCAGCAGAATATCACTAATTTTGATAAAATCTCACCCGGTGACGGACAGGGCTACCAGGGCTATATGCAAGTGATTATGGAGAATATGGAACTGTCGCTGGGTATGCTGGGTAGCGAACTGTGGTCCTGGGATGGAACCATGATCGCCGCCAAAGGAATGTTGGGCAAAGGGCCAGAGAAAATGCTCAGCTTTATGGGGCACCTGCTGCCTCCGGTACGCAAAGAGCTGGATATCCATTTTAAAAGTGATCTGATCCACGGCCTGCTGGCTCCCTGGGTACTGCATGCCGGTATGGGACCCGAAGATGCCGGCAGCGGCTTTATGAATAAAGTCGTAATGGCTACACTGGAGCAGGTGGGCAATCCCGTACCCGAAGGAGGAGGTGCTGAACTCCCGCGCTGTTTGTCAGCCATCATTGAAGAAAACGGAGGTGAGCTTTTTACCGGTGCCGAGGTTAAAAAGATCCTGACCCGTGATGGCAAAGCAGCTGGTGTTGCCCTGCAGGATGAAGAGGTACATGCCAGATACGTGCTCGCCAATACTACGCCCAACCAGCTTTATGAGCATCTGCTGAACGGGCAGGTAGAGGCAAAAATCCACTCACAGGTGAAGGACTATCAGTACGGCAGGGCCGATATGCAGATCCACCTGGCGCTGGATAAACTACCTGCCTGGCCGGACGAAAGGCTGAAAGATACCGCCATCGTTCACATGACGCCCGGCCTTAACGGGCTCAGTAAGGCTGTCAATGAGGCGGAACGCGGGCTGCTGCCTGCCGAAGCCACCATTGTAGTAGGACAGCCTACGGCGGCAGACCCCAGCCGGGCTCCGGAAGGCAAGTGGATCATCTGGATACAGCTGCAGGAACTTCCGCAGAAGCTGCAAGGCGACGCACTGAATGAAATAGACGTCAGCCGGGGATGGACCGAAGATGTGCGCGAAGCCTATGCCGACCGTATCGTTGAGCGTATGGACAAACAACTGCCGGGTTTGAAAGAATCGGTGCTCGGCCGCAAGGTGCTGAGCCCGGCTGACCTGGAAGCAGCCAACCCCAACCTGGTAGGAGGAGATCCTTATTCAGGCAAGGCTACCATAGATCAGTTTCTGTTCTGGCGCCCGATCCCCTCGCTGCGCGGGCATAAGACACCCGTCAAAAATCTTTACCAGATTGGCGCATCAACGCATCCCGGACCCGGGCTGGCAGGTACTTCAGGCTATCTGGTAGCGGATGAAATAGGGTGAGCACGCTTTTGCACGGCACATTTTCTGGTAAAGATAAGCAGCACCCGGCTTTCGGTTGCCTCTTCAGGCCGAGATCTTACGGTAGTTCCAGATTGCCAGCAGGTTGATAGCCACTGCATACACGCTGACGATAGCGAACAGATGGGCGACATCCGCAAATCCGCTACCCTTAAGCAGGACCATCCGCATGATCTTCACGAAATAGGAAACCGGGTTCAGCTTCGTTACTGCCTGCGCCCAGTCGGGCATGTTCTCAATAGGGGTAAACAGCCCGCTCATCAGGATGAAGATGACCAGGAAAAACCAGGAAATAAACATGGCCTGCTGCTGCGTGTCGGTGATGGTAGAGATAAACATGCCCAGTCCCAGCACAAGGACCAGGTAAATGAACGCAAAGAGATACACGAGCCCCAGGCTGCCTTCAAAACTGATGTTGAAATGAAAGTGGGCAATCAGCAGGCCTATACTAAATTCAAACAGGGCAATGAGCAGGAAAGGTAGCATCTTACCGATGATAAATTCGTGCTTTTTGATAGTTGTCACATTGAGCTGCTCAATGGTGCCGATCTCTTTCTCCCGCACGATGTTCATGCCGGTGAGGAAGACGGCGATCAGGGTCACCAGCAGCACCAGTATGCCGGGAACCATGAAGGTCTGATAGTCCAGATCGGGATTGTACCAGAAGCGGCTATCAACCCTGATACCGGTGCTGGCAGTCATTGGAAGTGTGCTCATTTCTGTCACTATCCCCCGGTTGAAATCCTGCAGCACCGAGGAGGTATAGGCATTGGCCAGCCCTGCCTTGGTACCATTAATGGCATTCACCAGCAGTTGAAGTTCAGCTTTTTTATCTTTCAGCAGGTCCTTCTCAAAAGCCGCTGGTATTCTCAGCATCAGGTCTGCTTCGTTCATTTCTATCGCGTGATAGCCGTCTGCCATATTTTCTGCACTACCCGCTATCCGGAAGTAGCCTGAGGAAGAGAGCTTTTCAAGGAGTTGCCGGGAATACACACTCTTGTCCTGGTCCACGACAAAGACCTTCAGGTTTTTGATCTCAAAGTTTGCTGCATAGGAAAGTATGAATATCTGTACGATGGGCAGCACAAAGAGGATAGGCAGTATACTGCGGTTGCGGAAGATCTGCAGAAACTCCTTCTGTACGATGAATAATATTTTTCTCATGACTGGCTGAGTCTGATGTTAAATTTCTTGATACTAAGGCCAATGAAGAGCAGGGTCATGAAGACCATCACGCCCGTTTCAAAATAAACGGTACTCAGACCTCCTCCTTTGAGCATCACGTTCTGGATGATGATGATAAACCATTTGGCCGGAATGATATTGCTGACCTTCTGCAGGGGTAATGGCATACTTTCTATCGGGAAAATAAAGCCGGAAAGGATAATGGTGGGCAGCATCAGTCCCATGAGCGAAAAAAGCAGGGCCGTCTGCTGGCTGTTGGCCATGGTGGAGATCAATATGCCGAGCGAAAGAGAAAGCAGGATATAAAGAAAAATTTCGGCGACCAGCAAAGCCAGGTTGCCCTGCAGCGGCATGTCAAAGGCCAGCGCGGCTATGACCAAAATGGTAGCCGCATTGATGACCGAAAGCAGTATATAAGGAATAGACTTGCCCAATATGATCACCGCCGGGCGCAGGGGCGATACCAGCAGCAGTTCCATGGTGCCGGCTTCCTTTTCCCGGGCAATGGTAATGGAAGTCATCATCGCCCCGATCAGTAGCAGGATGATGGTGATCAGGCCGGGTACAAACATAAAGGCACCTTCCAGGCTGGGATTGTACAGCATGCGCACCTCTGTGTTGATCTGCGGCAGGTTGCTTCCACGCTGCTGTAAGCCCTGCTGGTAGGTGCCCACGATGGCGCTGACATAGTTGGTCAGGGTAGATGCCGTATTCGGATCTGTGGCATCGGCGATTAGCTGTAGTTCGGTGCTTCCCCGGCTAAGCAGGTTTCTTTCAAAATCAGGTGCGAATACCAGCGCCAGCTTGATCTCTCCCTGCCGAAAGGCTTCTTCTATCTGCGCCTCAGAGCTAAGCCGGCGGTTCAGGCGGAAGTAGCCCGAGGCCAGTAACTGCTCGCTGATCTGCCGGCTGGCCGTATCGTGCGCCTTGTCAAGGATGGCTATCTCTGCATTGCGTATCTCATTGGTGATGGAGAATCCAAAGATAAGGATCTGGGCCACCGGCATGCCGAACAGGATCAGCAGCGTACGATAGTCGCGGAAAATATGGTAGAATTCTTTCCTGACGAAGGACAAAAACCTCTTCATGGGCGGGCAATTTTGATAAATACTTCATTCATATTTTCAGCCTGGTAGCGTTCTTTAAGTCCCTGAGGTGTATCCAGGGCTTCTATTCTTCCGGCTACCATCATGGAGATGCGGTCGCAGTACTCGGCCTCATCCATATAATGGGTAGTGATGAAGATGGTCGTACCACCGGCCGCGGCCTCGTAGATCATTTCCCAGAACTGTCTGCGAATCACCGGGTCTACCCCGCTGGTAGGCTCATCCAGGAAGATGATCTGCGGCTCATGCAGGGCCGCCACAGAAAAGGCCAGTTTTTGTTTCCAACCTAGTGGCAGGGATTTTACCAGCTGCTTTTTCATGGCTTGAAGCTGCAGTTTTTCCATAAGCTGATTGCTTTTCTCCCTGAGCTGTTTGCTGCTCAGCCCATAGATGCCGCCGTAGAAACGGATATTTTCATAAATGCTCAGGTCTTCGTACAAGCTGAACTTCTGGCTCATGTAGCCGATATGCTGTTTGATCTTATCTGCCTGCCGGTATACGTCAAAACCTGCGACCTTTGCCTCACCGCTGCTGGGACGCAGCAGGCCGGTCAGCATTTTCATAGCAGTGGTTTTTCCGGCACCATTGGCTCCCAGAAAGCCAAAGATCTCGCCTTTCTTCACCTGGAAGCTGATCTCATTGACTGCTTTGAAGCTCCCGAAGTGGCGGCTAAGGGATTCGGCCTCTATGACATGGGAAGTGTTCATGTAGTCGGCTGGTTTTCAATATTCATCAATTCCATAAAACGGTCTTCAATCCCCGGCTCCTGCCGCTCTACCCTGCATGGCTGATGTCCTCTGGCAAGTAAATACTGCTGCAGATCTTCTGCTATAAAATTGTCTTGCATGGTCACATGTACCTTTTCGCCAAAAGCAAAGGCAGAGAGCGTCAGGGGATAATGGCGCAGGTCCTGGAGTAAGCGGTACTTGCTGCTGCCGGAGCTTACTGACCAGAGCGGCCGGCTGAAGCTCTGCTCTATCACTTCAGGCCGGTCTACCGCCATGAGGCGCCCGTTCTGGATCAGGGCGACCCTTTCGCAGAGGCTGGCCTCATCCATGTAGGGAGTGGATACCATCATGGTAATGCCTTGCTTTCTGAGCCCACGCAGCATTTCCCATAGTTCTTTGCGGGAGACCGGATCAATGCCGGTCGTAGGTTCATCCATGAAGAGTACCCTGGGCCGGTGCACCAGGGCGCAGGAAAGGGCCAACTTCTGCTTCATTCCCCCGGAAAGGGCACCTGCCTTACGGTCTTTAAAAGGTTCTATCTGGGAGTAGATGTCTTTGATCAGCGCATAGTTTTCGCGGATGCTCGTACCAAAGACCGTAGCGAAGAATTGCAGGTTCTCTTCCACAGTAAGGTCTGGGTAAAGAGAAAACTTACCCGGCATATAGCCTACCTGCTGGCGAATCTTACGGTAATCTTTCCGGATATCCCAGCCGCTCACCTCGGCCATTCCGCTGTCGGGCAGCAGCAGGGTGGTCAGGATACGGAAGAGGGTGGTCTTTCCGGCTCCATCCGGGCCGATTAGCCCGAAGAGCTCGCCTTCCTGCACTTCAAGGCTGACATCCTTCAGTGCATGGAGAGAACCAAAGCTTTTAGTGATATTTTCTGCCCTTATCATAACCCCGCCTGTTTGGAAGGTGCAAACCTTACTTCTCCGGGCATACCGATCTTGAGCCTGCCGTCGTTTTTTACTTTTACCTTCATAGCATATACCAGGTCGGTACGCTCTTCTTTGGTCTGTATGATCTTGGGGGTAAATTCAGCCTTACCGGATATCCAGCTGATATTTCCGCTGAGGTAGTGGTAGTCTTCCTTATCTTTATCAATCAGCACTTCCACCTCCTGTCCCAGCTGCACCTCATCCAGTTGTGTGCCGCTGATGTAGGCCCGTAATTCCAGCGCTTCCAGGTTGGCCAGTCTCAGCAGGGGCGTTCCAGCGTTGACCATCTCATGCGCTTCGGCCAGTTTAACCAGTACGGTTCCATCCAGAGGGGCAGTCAGGCGGGCGTCGGCAATCTGTTCATCAAGCTGGGCAATCCTGACCTCCATGGTTTCCATCTCGGCCAGCAGGGGACCAAATTCAGTACGGGCCTGGGCCAGTTGCCGGTCTAGTATCTTCATCCGGTTTCTCAAATCATCCACCTGCTTGGTGGTAGCAGCTCCTTCCCTGGCCAGTATTTCAAAGCGTTCAAGTTCGTGCGCAACATTGGCTTTTTCTTCCTGAAGCACGTCAAGGCGAGAAGCGATACCCGGCTGACGAGACCTGATGGCCCTTATCTGCGCCAGCAGCTCTTTTTTTCTCAGATGCAGCTGAATGGTATCCTGCTGGGCAATGAAATCTCCCTTGGCAAGTCTATCGCCTTCCTCAGGGGAAAAGGCAAGCAGCTTAGCGGTAACTTCTGCCGAAAGGGTGATTTCGGTGGCTTCAAAATTTCCGTAAGCATCGGAGGGGTTTTCCTGCGTCTGGCAGGCGGCCAGCAGGGCAGGAAGACTAAGAATGATGATGTATTTTTTCATGGCTAGTATATTCCTTTTTCGGTTAAATAAGCTATTTGGGCCTGTACGAGCTGCATCTGGTGCAGGCTATAGTTCAGGCGGGCAGTCTGTTCGGCGTGTACGTCATTGAGATAATCGGTAGAAGTGATCACCCCCTGGTCAAGTTGCCGGGAGGCATATTGCCTGATCTCCTGCTGCAGGCCAATCAGCTCCTCATCCTGCCTGATCATGGCCTGGTAGCGCGCCATGTCAGCTTCCAGCTGTTCCAGGCGAATACGGATATTTTTTTCCAGGTTGCTCTGCTGTGCGTCCAGCATCTGCTGCTGCAGGCTGAGTTGCTGCTGCTCTCGGGAGGTCTTGTGCCAGTCCCAGAACTGCCACTGCAGCCTCAGGCCGGCCTGGTAATAAGGGCTGGTGGAGGCATCAAAAAAGTTAAAGGGATTGGGATAGCCCAGGCCGCCCTGGGCAAAAGCTGATACAGCAGGTTTGAGCTGCGTCTGTAGCAGGCGGGAGCGGCTGGCCAGTTGATCTGACTGCATAGTGAACATCTGCAGTTCGGGCCTCTCCAATCCCTCAGCCTGCTGATTAAATTCTGGCAGTAAGAATGCTGTTTCTTCGGAAATATTTGTCCCGGTCAGCAGGCTCAGCGACTGCAGGCTGGCCAGTTGTCGGGCTGCTGTTTCTTCCAGCAGTTGTTCCAGCCTGCTGATTTCCGAGCGAACCCGCAAGACCTCCGAAGGAAGGGCGATCCCTCCCCTGACAGCCGCTTCAAGGGTCTGTAGTTTTTCTGCCAATAGCTGCCGGGTACTTTGTAATATCTCTTCCGATTGCCGGCTAAGTAGTACAGAAAAATACTGCTGCTGCACCAGTGGCTTGAGTTGCTGCAGGCTGATCTGCTGTTGCTGCAGGTCTATAGCAAGTTGCTGCTCTTCCAGTGCCTGCCTGATGGCTTTGCTGCCTCCTGTATAAATGGGCTGGCTGATGTCCAGAAAAAGCTGCCAGCGCTCGTTGGGCAGTTCGGGGTTTTCTACCCCGGGCATGGAGAAGGGCAGTTGAACCACTTCCGATTGGTAAGAAGCCGTGCCTTTCAGGCTAATGTCGGGTAGGTAAGCTGCTTTGATGTTCTGCTGGCGAAGTACGTGGCTCTGTCGCTGCAGATCGTCCTGCCGGAGCAGGGGGAAATGTAGTTCGGCGAGTTGCTGCACCTCCTGCAGGCTAAGTGTGCTTCCCTGCTGGGCAAAGGCCCCGAAAGACAGAAGGGTGAGGATGAGAAAGATGCCGTGTTTCATAGTACGGGCTATTTATAGTTAAAGATGATGTTTCTAGGTTTTTACCTGTTTGGGTAAATTTTGCGCAAAAAAAATCAGGGTCTGAGCGCGCTTTTAACAAAGTCAGCTACCAGATTTTTTCTTTCCTGCATGATCTGCTGGAATTCAGCATTGTCTATCCCAAGAATGGCCTGTAACATCGGGCGGCCGATAAAAGGAAAAACGCATAGGCCAATGATATTCATGATTACCTGTTTAGGATTAAAATCCTTGATACGTCCGGCATTGATTTCTCTTTGGATAGAAAGTATGAAGGCCTGGATATTGGGCTTTTCTTTTCTTTTCAGCATGCTGCTGACGAAATGATCAGGATCCCGGTTCAGCTCGTTGATGACAAAGCGGGGCAGGTGCGGATTTTTGAGCAACATGCCCATATAGGCGTCTACCATCAGGTCAATTTTTTCGTCCAGGCTGGAACCTGACCCCAGAATCTGGTTCAGACGGTTGACCATCAGGTCCATAGCCTTGTTAAAAACCGCTTCAAATAGTTTATCCTTGGTCTTGAAGTAATAATGTAGCAGACCTTTATTGATTTCCGCATGATCGGCAATCTCCTGCATGCGCGCCCCGCTGAACCCTTTGTGCTGAAATATTTCCTCAGCGGATTGCAGTATCTTTTCCTCGGTATTGCTGTCCTTGGTCATATATTTACCTATTTGGGTAACTGTTACAAATATCACGGATAATTTTCTAATTTGTTACCCATTTGGGTAAATATTTAATTGGATTAATCAAAAAGGGTTGAAGTGAAAGGGTATGTTGGGGCTCGCCGGAGAGAAGTTGCAGCTGTTAGTGGAACAAAGGGTATAGTCGGTACGATTGCTATTTTAAAAGTACCTTATACTATTGCTACTTGTTTTTGTGCAATTACTCACTGTTTCTTACTTCTCAGAAAAGTCAGTATAGCAGCCTTCAAGCCGGGTTTGTAATGTAGGCAGTCAGTGCCAGTTAAAGGCAGGTAGCTGTGTGAAAAGGTGAGCGACAGTAAGAACGTATGATTTCGGCAGGATATACGCCAGCAGCGAGTTAAGCGTCTGTTTTATAAAAATTGATTTTATTTTATAATTTATATCTCTAATTTTTGATTTGATATCATAAAATAAAAATAAAAAATTAGAAAATTAATTTTATGGAGAAGGAATGATAAAGTCTGATATAAAGGATGTTTACCTTGAAAAATACTCACTAGTGGGTATTGACTTTTTGACATGTAGAATTTTTAGTCCTGTAAATGTGAGTATTCAGATTTAAAACCTTGGGTTTTATAGGAAATTCAACATCTTTTTGTGTATTTTTATGTTTACATATTACATCAAATTCGCATCCACTTCCACATTCATAGCAGTATGGTAAATCAATATACACATGCATCGCGGGTGCTGATCTGCTTGGTTTTCATATTTCTTTATGAACCTTCATCTGGTCAGCAATCCGGTGATGTAATTTATACCAAAAGTGGCGTAAAGGTAGAAGGTGCTATTGAGTCCATCAATAGCAGTCGCATACTGCTATCCAACCAGCAGTCAGTAGGCCTGGATGAGCTGGTAATGGGTTTTAAATCAAATGGTGACATACTGCTGCTGACCGAAAGTAAAGATCAGGTAAGGTGGCTGAAAAATCCCGATCAGGAGTGCCATAAAATCATTACCCTCAAAAGAGAAGTATTTGCTGCCGAAAAAGTGGAAATTATTAACCAGAAAGTGGGTTATCAGGACTTTCGCAGCGGCAGGTATTTTTTGCTGGATGTGGATGAGGTAGCGCTGATCATTTACAAAAATGGTATTCATAAGGTAATCGCTGACCCACTCGTCGCCAATGCTTGTCTGAGCGAAGTGAAAGATCTGAACACTTATACTACCCGCCAGCCTTCCACTACCATTCAGCTGAGCGAGGAGGAGCAGGACTATTTTGCCAGAAGGGCTCTTACCAAGACCCGGGCTTTTGGCAGCTATCTGAGCACGATCACGGATGAGCGGGTGGATGAGCTTTACCAGGACGATGCGGTAAGACTGGCGCTGGATCTTTTCTACGATGAGGAAAGAATGGTGGAAGTCTCCAGTCTGAATGGAGAAAAGACCGTTTCATTTAAGATTTCTGACTACCTCGAACACCTCCGAATGCTTACTTATGCCAAGGTAGAAATGGTATGGAACCAGGTGGCCTACGTCAATCAGCTAAGGGCCGGGGAAGATGGAGAATACCGGGGAATCATATCAGTAGAACAGATATTCAGAGGCTACAACAGTGACAACATAGTAGTATACCAGGATATAACCCAGAAAAATATAGAAATCATCGTCAAACCCCTGAAGCAGATCATAGACGGAGAAGAGATCAGCAAATGGGATGTATATCTCTCAGATATAGGCGTAAAAAGTACTACCGAATTATGAAAATACTGCTTTGTGTATTAATGCTGCTGTGTTATGAGAAATCGCTTTGCCAGGGATCAGTGGGGGCTTATGACAGTGAGCAGTTTGCCTTTCAGGTAAAACAGATTGATGAGTTTATTGAACGCTTCAACAATGCTGACCACACACTCATCAAGAAATACCTGGATGAGCGCTATGATCTTGAGGTAAGCCGCAAGGATCTGGTGCTAAGCCTGTTTGACGTAAGTGAGCTCAACAGCACCGACAAACAGCAGGTTGCCAGTTTTATAGATGATGTGGTCGATAGCAAAAAGCCCCCCTACCTCAGCTTTTATGACCAGGACTGGTTTGCCAAAGCGCACTGCATGGCTGACTACCGGGGAAATGCCGTAACTTTTGATATCGTACTGGCCGTAAAGGTGAATCCTGAAAAGGAGACTGTCAACTGGGAGATCAGAAGCCTGAACATGTCAGCCATGGATTTTCATGGTGATTTTGTCTTTAACTCCCTCCTGCCTCCTTCCGGACATGGCACCAATTTCCTCGAACTGCGCAGGATGTTTGCCACCCCTGCCAGCTATTATGACCACTCACAACCCCAGGAAAATCCCATGAACCGTCTGCTGCAAATGGCAGAAAAGGGAGGCTTTGTGTTTAAAGGGGTGAAAGGCGTCTCCTATCACTTTCTGCAGCTTGACCACTGGATTGTAGAGGTAGAGGAATACGACCGCAAGGAAAACAACAGCGGCTGGCTGATCAGCAAGCTGGTTTCTGCCGACGCAGAAGTTAAGAAAAGCTATTTACAGAAACATTTATACATCAACTAAGCATGCAAAGGCATCCACTATTCTTCCTGACGCTTCTTACAATCTGCTGTATTGTAGGCCTGTCGGACGTTAGTGCGCAGAACCTGACTGACCTGGAAAAGGAGGAGATCAAACGGCGTGCAACTTTCAGGATGCAGGAGTTTGAACAACTGCTTCAACTGATTGCTGACCCTACCCGGAGCAGAGGTGCTATCGATCGTTTTATCGTCAGCAGCTATTCCCGTGATGATACCCTTTTTAACCAGGTGTTTTTTGATGATCAGGTCATCATAGAAGATGACCTTACACCGATTGACCTTACGCAGAAAAATGTAGAGGTATCTGCTCTCCCAGTTGCCACCTATCTGAATAACTTCAAACTGCAGTACCAGAAATCTTACGAGAAAACAGTCTTCTTTACCGACCTGGAATTTTCCGATGTGCGCAGCGAAGGCTTTACTTATCTGATCGTTAGCTACAAGAGCGAATTCAGAGGAGGCAACAGTGCCCATCCGGATTATCAGTATGCGCCGGTCAAGAGAAAAGCCACCCTGCGGGCAGCCTACAGTGCCGCGCTTGATCGCTGGCAGGTACACATTGCTGGTGTAAACTACGATAGAAGCACACTGACAGCACCTGCCGTTGCCGCAAACACAAAAACCGGAGCTGTTCAAAAGGAAGATATACCAGATAAAAAAACAGGTGAACAGGAGGTGTTAAGAAAAGTGGAAGAACGCGAGGCTGATGCCCAGGTGATACAGGCAGAAGATAAAGAGGAGGTCACTGCACGGCAGGAAAAGGAAGGAACAGAGGAAGCACTACCATCGCTGGAGTTTACCTCTGCCGTACCTGATCAGGTGAAAAAAGGAAGAAGTCTGCCCCTGGGATGGAACACCTCAGTGGCCGATGCGACTGTTACGCTCTACAAAGGAGATACCAGGCTGAGAGAAATACGCCGTGGACTTTACGGGGAGCAGTGGAACTGGACAGTAGCGCAGAAGCCCGGTAAGGACTTTAGCATCCGGCTGTACGAACCCTCTACCGGCAGGTCAGCTGCGACCAGCCCCTTTCGGGTAAAGTCCCGCTTTCCGCTGGCCCTCAAGATAGGTGTACCGGTAG
>CAZFFW010000062.1:0-27930 GCA_964518125.1 uncultured Porifericola sp. | reverse complement strand
GATACGTATGACGATATCCGTAAAACACTTTATCCGGTAAACTCTGCCGGTGCCAACGTGAACGGAAACTACCGCGAGGAGCTTTTCAAAGAGACCCAGCTCAATATGGACGTGATCGGTCGCTTTACGGCTTCCATTTCTCCCAATATTACCTCCAGCTACCTGCTGGGCTGGAATATCAACGACCGTACCTACACCCGTCTGGGCGGTGAGATGCAGAACTTCCTGATCCCCGGTGGACCGCAGGATTTCTCCAATGCAGTAGGGGCTAACCGTTTTCCTTCTGATACGGAGACGATCATCCGCTCTACCCGTACGTACGGTACTGCCAACTTCGGCTTCTACGATCAGCTGTTTGTCAACGTAACAGGAGCTTTTGAGTCTGCCTCTTCTTTTGGCGACGAAAACCTGACCTACTTCTACCCCTCTGCCGACCTGGCCTGGCAGTTCACTTCCCTGCCGGGAATGCAGAGCCTGGACTTCCTGAGCTTCGGTAAGCTGCGCGGTGGTTACGGACAGGTGGGTGTGCAGCCCGATCCTCACCGTAGCGGTACTGACTTTGTGGCAGCCAGCTTCGGCAGCTGGGGAGGCACTCTCACCGGCGTAGGCTACGGCAGCGGAGCCTTCGTACAGAGTGCCCAGCAGGGTGACCCTGACCTTCGCCCTGAGATCAAGACTGAGTGGGAAATTGGTACTGACATGCGCTTCTTCAACGATCGCCTGAGAACCAGCTTTACCTATTATGAGAATGAGATCAAAGACCTGCTGCTGGAAGTAGCCGTAGCCCCTTCAGTTGGCTTTACCGAGCAATATACCAATGCTGGTACCATGACCAACGTAGGCTGGGAAACTGATCTGGGCTATACGATATTCAGTAATTCCAACTGGAATATTGAGCTCTTTGCCAATGCCAACCGTAACCTAAACGAAATCACCAGCCTGGGCGGCAGCCAGGGGGATGTGATCACGCTGGGTGGCTTCAGTACGCTGACTTCTTCGGTAGCCGCTGTTGGCCATCCACTTTCAGCCCTCTTCGGAGGTCGCTACCTCCGTGACGCTGAGGGTGCGCTGGACCTGACCGAAGACGGCTTCCCCCAGGTAGCGCCTGACTTTGGCGTCATCGGTGACCCCAACCCTGACTGGAGGGGTGGCTTTGGTACCAATGTCTCCTATAAGGGATTTAAGGTAGGTGTACTGTTTGAGACTTTCCAGGGCTCTGACTTTGCCCCTAATACCAAATCAGTACTTTATAACTTTGGAACGCACGCCGATACCGGAAATGAAGTAGTAATTCCTACCGGAGGACTGGTTAACTATGCCGGCAACCTGATCCCTGAAGGCACACTGGCCCGGGGAAATATCCAGGATTTTGGTGCCGGACCGGTACTGCTGGATGAAGCCTGGTACACCACACTGGGACAGGGATTCAGTAACCTGCAGGAGCAGTTTATTGTGGACGGAAGCTGGACCCGCCTCAGGGAAGTATCGCTGAGCTACAGCCTCAATACACCCAAATTCCGCGAAGCCACCAAACTGCGTAGTGTAGAGCTTTCTTTCACCGGACGTAACCTGCTGCTCTGGACCAATGTAGTCGGCATTGACCCCGAAACTTCGCTGGACGGTGCTACCAATGCCCGTGGACAGGACTACTTCAACAATCCCGGTGTGAAAAACTTCATCTTCTCCATCAATATCAACTACTAGCCATGAGAAAAGCATTTCTATATATCATCCTGACCTTCTTCAGTTTCTCCTGCGAAAGCCTGGTAGAGGGACTGAATGACGACCCGAACAACCCGACAGATGCACCTGCCGAGCTAATCTTTACCGGTATGCAGCTGGCCAATGTCACTACCCACGAAGGCCTGACTGCCCGTTTGGCAGCTATGTGGAGCGGACAGATGAAAGGCGTAGACCGTCAGTGGGGCGACTTCCAGGCCTACAACGTAGGTGGTTCCAACTTTGATAACATGTGGAACAACGTTTTCTACGGCACGCTGCGCAACGCCCAGCTGGTGCTGGACAAGGTAGAACCGCAGGGACTGCGCGTGTTTGCCGGCATCGTCAAGGTGACCCAGGCACACTGCATCGGTAATGCTACAGCGCTTTGGGGAGATATCCCTTTCACGCAGGCAGCGCAGATAGAGGAGTTTGAAGCCCCTGCTTTTGACCCTCAGTTGGATATCTACACCAACCTGCATCTACTGCTGGACGAAGCCATTGCTGACCTGCAGGCCAATGTAGGGGTACCCAGTGTAGATATTTTCTACAACGGCAACCCAGGCCAGTGGATTGAAGCGGCCTATACGCTGAAAGCGCGCCTCTATATGGATACCAAGCAGTACGATATGGCTGCCCAGGCGGCAGCCAACGGCATCAGCACACCGGCCAACTCCATGTATATGCCGCATGGTACTACCAACGACGTAGACTATAACCTGTACTGGGACTTCCTGGGACCGTCTCGTGGTGGTGATATTGCTGCCCAGGACGATAACGGCCCAGCCTACATGGTTGACCTGCTGAACCCGGAAAGCGGCACTTACCGTGGACATGCCAAAACCGACGAGTCGGCCCGCTTTCGCTTTTACTATCTGCTTGCCAGCGAGGCCCGCAATACTCCCGGAAGAATAGAGCCCAATACGCTGGGAACAGCCACCGGAGATGCCCTGAACGGTTTTTTTGCCCAGGACGCATCTTTCCCCCTGATCACATACCAGGAGAATATCCTGACGCTGGCAGAAACAGCGGTACGGAGTGGTGACTTCACCGCCGCACTGGCCCACCTCAACGAGTACCGTGGCTACCTGAACGGTGGTGGCTACCTGGACCCTACCTACCAGGAAGCATTCACACTGGCTTATGAACCTTTTGTGGCGGCTGATTTTGAGAACGGGGGTATTGAAAATGCTGATGGTTTATCAGCAAATGATGCACTGTTGAGGGAAATTATAGAGGAGCGTTATGTGTCTTTCTACGGACAGACCATCGCCTGGAACGACGAGAGACGTACCAGAGGTACGGTAGTAGGCTTGCCGCTGACACCTAATATCGGAAACCAGCTCCCCTGGAGGTTTGTCTACTCACAAAACGAGATCAATGGTAATCCTAATGTACCTAATCCGGTACCGGGACCATTCCAGAATATGACTATCTACCAATAAACTGACTAATTGCGAAAATGCCGCCCCCACCAAGGGGCGGTTTTTTTATTTCCTCCGAATCAGCTTAAAGGCAATATCACGCCCCATCCCCTGCATGATAGCCAGGTTGATCCAACTCAGGGCAAACTGCTCCTGCAGTACTACCTTATCTGCTTTGCCAAAATCGTAACACTCCGCAAACCCGGCATCTATGGCTAGCTGACGCGCCACAGCCTTGGCCGTGTCATCATCCCCGGCCATGTACATATCCAGTGCTGTATCACCATACTGCGGGTTCTGCATATTCTCAAAGCCGGTGGTATTAAAACATTTCACTACCCGGGCAGAAGTAAGCTGCTGCAAAGCATGAAATGCCGTAGGAAAAGGATCTGGTTTCTTACCCACTGCATTGGTAGCGTCTATGACCGTTTTCCCGCTGCAGTCGCCCCAGCTTTCAGCCAGGGAAGCTACTATATGTGCCGGTGTGGCTACCAATATTACCTGCGCTTCGGCGACTGCTTCGGGGATGGTGTGCATACTGATATTATCCACATCAGCTAATGCCAGGGCCTTTTCGTCCTGCGGCTCTCTGGCTCCGATCAGGAGTTGGTGGCCTGCTGCAGCCCATCGGCTGGCCAGTGCTCCGCCCACATTTCCATGGCCAATAATTGCTATTTTCATTGTAATAAAATTTAAATATCAATGCTTAATTTTTCTGTCTGAATGCCGAGCTTCTCCAGTACCATCCGGGCAAGCGCTTCACCCGACATATTCTGCTGTCCGGTGATCAGGTTGGCATCAGCCACCACATAAGGCTCCCATTTAGGGCCTTTGCTGTATTGCGCACCCAGCCTGTGCAATGCATCCTCTATCCGCCATGGCATCACCTGCGTACCAGCAGCTGCATCGGCGTCATCCTCTTCTTCATTGGCAAAGCCGGTGACCTGCCTGCCTTCAGCCAGTAATTTTCCATTGGAGTGCCTGGCAAAACAGAGGATAGCTGTACCGTGACAGAGTGCAGCAGTGACCTTACCCGACTCGTAAAAATCCACAAAGAGCTTTTGCAGCACTGCATCCTGTTCAAAGGTAAACATAGGGGCCTGCCCTCCGGCTACGATGATGGCAGCATAATCCTGCCACTGAAGATCACTGATTGCAGGAGCATTTTCCAGTAATGCGCGAAAATCTTTATCCTGCAGGTACTGTTTACTGATCTCATCCCAGGCAGAGTAGCCACTCTCGTGGAAAGGATCACTCATCGCATCCATTTCCAGTCTACCACCTTTTGGACTGGCGATTGTGACTGCCACATGGGCCTGTGTTAGTATGTGGTATGGGTGCGTAACTTCAGAAGCCCAGAAGCCAACCGGCCATCCGGTAGTAGTAGAAATCGCCGGGTCAGCAGTAATTATTAATACTTTTTTGCTCATTTTTCAGGAGTTTAGTTTCTCACCAAATCTGCCCTGCTTGCTTCGGAAAGACAATATACTTACCTTATTGAGCGGTACATACTTTTATGAAAGTATATTGATAATCAAACACTTAGCTTATGTCATTTTTTAAAAAGCTATTGACTTCGGTCCTGATTTTTTTGTTGATTGCCGGTACTGTCTATATGCTGGAACTGGTGTGGATTGCTTTGGCAGATTTCCTGGAGGTTTCGGGGGAAAGCCTTGGCTATGAGATAATCTTCTATGGCCTGATTCTCCTGGGGGCTATTTTACATGCCTATATTTTCTTCCGCTACCAGCAAAGCAGGGGATTTTTCCAAGCCGGTCCCTGGCTGCTGGCAATACTGATTACCTACGTCTTTTTTGGTATACTATACTATCTGATCCATGTCACCTTTCCCCTCGTATAAATTGCTACTATTCAATGACCTGTTCCACAACCAAATCCTAAGCTTATGCCTGACTTTCGTTTCCGGGGAAAAGTATATTACAATCCGGTAGAGTTTGCCATGGACATGATCGGGGGTACCTGGAAGATGCCTATTCTATGGCGCCTGCAGGACCGTATCATGCGCTACAGTGAACTCAAAAAAGATATTCCGCATATATCAGACAAAATGCTGACTACCCAACTGCGCGAACTGGAAGCGAATGGCTTTATCCACCGAAAGGTATATGCCGTAGTGCCTCCCAAGACAGAATACAGCATTACTGAAAAAGGCCGACGAGCTATTCCCATCATCCATACCATCAGGGAATATGGTCTGCAACTCATGGAAGAGGAAGGCTTATAGAATTAGCCCTATACAATACTGGGTATAGCTGATGGTTTCATTAGAGGGGGGGGGATTAGCAGGTTTTGGAATAAAAAGTGGCTATACAAGGATTTTCATCCTAAATGACCGGCACGTTTTCAATTATTACAAAATATTAGTATCATTAATATTGATTTATGTTGAAAGACAAAAAGGCTTTACCGGTTTCGGTATTGCTTTTTTTTATCCCCTCCCATTCCTCGCATACCTACCACTTTCTGCAGCAGTAGCGAAACCAACGTATAAGGTCTCATGCAGGATAAGTTCAGCTTACAGATGTTGATATAACTTAAAGCAGCAAGGGCTTTTTTTGTTCCTGTTCAACAGAAAATCCTACCTGAGTTAGCACGGTTTATTCCTGCCCCAGGCGTACGGATTGAATACTTCTATAAGCTACTGAAACCGGCGGGCAACCTCCAACCTGCCAAAGGAATGTGATTTATTCAATAACTATTTGATCCAAGCGAAAGAAAAGAAAGACTTACATCTGAAGAAATGAGCTCAAAAAAGGAAGCCGGAAAGGCAGAATATACCGCTGCTTATGTAACATTACAGGCAGAATCTGCCAGCTGTAACAGATAATGATACTATTTCAAAGCACAAATACCTGAAATATACATTTTTAATGCAAATTTTTAAGCTAAAAGTTACAGCTAATTGAATAGATATTAAATCGCTTCTTAAGTGATTATATGTAATTTAAGCTCACACAATCTGCTTTAGCACCTTACTTTCATAGTTATATTTGACTATGGAATTTAGGTCTCTGTTTCTATGAAATCAAAAGATTATTTACCCAAGGCTGATGACACATCTTACTTCAGAGATGATCCGGCCTACACGCTGAACAAAGTACTGGAAGGCTTTAAAGGCGCATACTGGCAATGGGATTTTATCAACAAAAAGATCCACTGGTCATACCAGGCCCCCGTATTACTGAATCTACCCATGGTAGATGATACACAAGCTCAGTCCGATTTTTTGTCCCGGGTACACCTGAACAGCCTTCCCGCTTTGTTGGAAAAGCTGGAAATGGCCCCTAATTCCACCTCGCTTCACAAGCTTGAAATAGCGCTGCAACAGGATGATGACCAGGTGAAATGGTATGAGATGATCATCTTTCCGGGACAGCAAACTGATGAACGTAACAGGTTTATTAAAGGAGCAATACTGGACATCAACGCCCGCAAAAAGTTTGAGCAGCGGTTGATGGACCATCAGTACCTGCTGGATGAAGCGGGCCGGATAGCCGACCTTGGTGCATGGGAAATAGATATGCGTAACCAGCAGCTTTCGTGGTCAAGCCAGGTATATGAGATCCATGAAGTACCGGAAAACTACTCACCTACACTGGAGAAAGCATTCAGCTTTTATGTCGGTAGTTCCAAAAGCCTGCTGGAGCGTGAATTTCAGCGCAGCCTGGATGAATTCACGCCCTTTGACCTGGAGCTACGGTTCAGGACCTACAAAGGCAAGAAAATATGGGTAAGGGCCAAAGGTGAGCCGGTAGTCACTGAAGGTAAGGTCACCCTGATCAGGGGTATATTCCAGGACATCACCCGGGAGAAGCAGTACCTGGAGACGCTGCAGGAGCAGGAGGCCCTCTTTCATAATGCATTCCAGTACGCGCCTATCGGTAAGGCAGTCCTCTATAATAATTCCAACAGCGTCAAGATCAACGATCGGCTGAAAGAGCTGCTGGGATACCCGGAAAGCTACTACCAGAACATTCAGTGGGACAGGATTACCTACCCCGAAGACCTGGAAAAAGACAGGCTGAAAGTAATGCAGTTGGTTGAAGGGAAGATAGACTATTATGCAATAGAAAAGAGGCTGATCCACCGTGACGGGCATTTTATCTGGACCCACTTCAGCCGCAGCATTGTCAGAAACAGCAGGCGCAAGGCTGTCTATGAAATTGTACAGGTACAGGATATCAATGCACAAAAGGCCCTTGAATTGGAAAAATCTCACACTATTGATGCCCTTACCATTCAAAATAATCGGCTGAATAACTTCGCCCACATCGTATCCCATAACCTGCGTTCTCACTCCAGCAACCTGGAAATGCTGTGCCAGCTGCTTGATATAGAAGAGGAACCAGCTGAAAAGGAAAAGCTGCTCAATAATATCAGGAATATTTCCAAAAACCTCAGCACCACCATTGGCCACCTGGCCGAGGTCGTCAAGGTGACACAGGACATCCATAAGCAAAGACATCTGATATCACTGGACGAGGTACTAAATCGTACGCTGCAGGTGCTGGAAGGACAGATAAGCCAGCATGAGGTACAGATTGACGCCAACTTCAGTAAATGCCCTCGGCTTAACTACGCCCCCGCCTACCTGGACAGCATCTTCCTCAACCTGATATCAAATGCGATCAAATACCGCTCTCCCAAAAGAGTCCCTGCCATCAGCCTGAGGACATTCCGTGAAAATGGCAGGTGCTACTTCATATGCCAGGACAACGGGCTGGGGATAGACCTGGAAAAATATGGCCACAAACTCTTTGGACTGTACAAAACTTTTCACGAAAATAAGGATGCCCAGGGTGTGGGACTATTCCTTACCAAAAACCAGGTAGAAGCCATGGGAGGCTCTATCAGGGTAGAAAGCCAGGTGGATAAAGGTACCACCTTCACGATAATGTTTTAAACTACTTAAGAAAGTTATGAAAAAGCCTATCCACCTTACGTGCATCGTGGATGATGACGAAATTTATACCTATGGGCTCAGGAAGCTCTTACTGTACAAAGATTTTTCAGAGAAGATCATCATCTTCTCCAACGGCCAGAAAGCCATCAACTTTTTAGCAAAAGTTGTGGACCTGCCGGATGAACAACCAGATATTCTCCTGCTGGATATCAATATGCCGGTAATGGATGGATGGCAGTTTCTGGATGAATTTCTGAAGATCAAGCCTGCCTTCAGTCATCCGATCACTATTTTCATGCTCAGTTCCTCGGTAGATGAACGTGATATCAACCGGGCCAGGACGTACGAAGAAGTCTACGACTACTTTATCAAACCGGTCAGGCTGGACGATCTCGACAGGATCATGAAAGAATACCATGAAAACGTGAATAATCAGTAATTTGCCCTTCGGATTCAGATAATACTCCCAACTTTTTGAGCAGCTGTACAGTTGGGAGGTCATGAATCCGTACATTTTTTTTGCAGGATGCCTCATCCTGTGCAGTATGACCCTCTGGCCTTGTAAGTCGCAGGCGCAGATACATATTAGCGGCGATACACTGATAAGCGGACAGGTTTTTGACGGGCAGTCAGAACAGGCTCTTTCCGAAAAGCTTAGCCTGCTGATCACTTCTGCCGGGCCGCAGGATACCGTCCGTATCAGCCGTTGTATTTTCAGAAACTACAGCCTGGAAAACGGGGCACTCATCCAGATCAAAGGAGCCCGCAACGTTCTGATCGATAGCTGTATTTTTTACAATATTGCCGGTACCCGACCAGGGGTAGATGTACATGCCATTGTCTGCCCGGACGAAGGCCGTCAGATCACCATAAGCAACTCAATTTTCAGAAATATAGCCGCTGACGGTATCCAACTCGGCCACCTCCGCAATGAAAAAGAGCAGCACCAGATCCACGACTGGACCATCAGCGGTAACGCCTTTTATGACTCCGGGGAGAACGGGATCGATATCAAAAATACCCAGGGAAACATCCGTATACAGGAAAATTTTTTCAGCGGCTCAAGGGGCTGCAGCGGTGGTCAGCCGGGCTGTAGCGGTGATGCGGGTATCGGCGTGATCATCCACCAGGGAGCCAGGGGCGTACGCCTGCAGGCCAATACTTTTTACCACAACAACCGGGGGGTATCAGTAAAGCAGGCAAAAGTGGGCGGCATTCCGCAGGATATCCACATTGAGGAGAACCTGTTCTACGGCAACATTTCGCAGACCAGAGAGGCAGGCTGGGGGCTAAAACTGGATGCTGTAGAAGGTGCTGTGATCAGGCATAACGTATTTGTAGACAACCATCCCCGGCGCGACCTGGTGATCAAAGAGCAACAGACCAGCGGGATAGTGCTGGAGGCAAACAAATTTCTTAGCCCGGAAGAATTTGCCCGTAGCTTCAGCGATCAGTCATCCTTTCCGTTTCCGCTCCTGCAGGCATATTGACAGTTAAATCCGCCGGCAGATTTGCCCTTGCTGACTGATTTGTTTATTCTTAGGGCTATTTTCACCAACCCACTCATGACATTAATACAGCCCGGTGACAGTTTTGCCCTGCTGACCATCATGCTCTTCGCTGCCGCATTGGGCATTGTAGGCGAGCGCAAGCAGTGGTACGGCAAATTTTCAGGGATCATCATCACCATTTTCTTCACCATTTTGCTGGTCAGTATAGGCGTCATCCCTTCTGCTTCTGACCCTGAGGTAAATGTACCCGTGTACGACATGGTATTTACCTACATTATTCCCTTGGCTATTCCGCTGCTGCTGTTCAACGTCAATATCGCCCGGATGATACGGGAGTCGGGACGCCTGCTGAAGGCCTTCCTGCTGGGTACTTTTGGTATCTGCCTGGGGGTGCTCATCGCGGGGCTGGTCTTTCCATTGGGTGAAGAAAGCTACAAACTGGCGGCGGTTTACAGCGCTACCTACATCGGGGGAGCGGTCAATTTCATGGCGGTAGCCGATGCCCTTAATTTTGTCAAAAGCCCGCTTTTTCCGGCAGCAATTGCCATAGATAATGTGCTGACCAACTTTTTTATCATGCTGCTCTTTTTTCTGCCGGGCTGGAAACTGATGCGTCGCCTGGTTCCGGCCAGGAGCAGAGAAGAACCCGATGAGGCCCCGGTGCTGCAGGAAGAAAGTCAGCCTCAGCCCACCGAAGGGCATAACCTACTGCTCATGGAGCATGTCACCCTGAGCCTGCTCATCGCCACCAGCATTGGAGCGGTCAGTATGTGGGCAGCCCCCTACCTGGAAAGCTGGCTGGAAACGGACGTAAACCTGGATATCCTGCTGATTACCCTGCTGATCATCATCGTCAGTAATGTCTTTCCCCGCCAAATGGCCCGGCTGGAAGCAGTGGCCTTTCAACTGGGTTTTTTCATGATCTTTATCTTCCTGGCAGTGGTAGGCGCGGCCTCCGATGTGCGGGTGATCATCGCAGCCTCTCCCCTGGTACTGGGATTTGTCGTACTGACCCTGCTGATCCATCTGCTGGTCATGCTGGTCGGTGGCCGTATTTTCAGGATCAGCCTGGAGGAGCTTTCCATCGCCTCGGCAGCCAACATCGGCGGTACTGCTACTTCTGCCCCTATGGCTACTACCTTTGGGATGAAGAAAGCCATCACGCCTGCCATCATCATTGGTATGATCGGCAACGTAATCGGTACCTTCATCGGGGTGGGTATCGGGCTGCTCTTACGCTAGCGCAAAAAAAAGCCCGCTCTTCCGAACGGGCTGATGATGCCTGCCTGACATCAGAAGTTATACCGTATGCCTCCTCCGCCCTGCAGGCGCAGAAAGAAGGGGCTATCCAGCAGTTCTACAAACAGGTTGATATCCGTAAACAACGATAAGGGCACATCGTGGAAAGTAAAATCCAGTCCCCCAATCAGGTCAGCTCCCAGGTCCACATCGTTGACAGACTCCCAGCGCTCGCGCCAGTCATTGTTATTGGGGCCAACCCGGTAGCGGTAACGATAATCCACAGAAGCCGATCTCAGCTGCCCGCCAACGCCAGCATACCAGGCGAGTTTGTCCTTGCCTTCAATCGGGATTGGCTTAAAAACCAGATAGCGAAGCTGCAGACTGATGGCCGATTTAAAACGGCTATCGAGGTAACGGTAATCATTATAGTCGCGGTTAAACTCTCTTTCCGCGTTGAAGCCCCACATGTTGGTACGCCCTATGTTAAATTCCCAGGCACGCTCTCCCATAAACCTCTTTACCGTCAGGCCGGTAGGATCACCCGCTCTGAGTCCTATTCCCCACTGATAAGACTGCGCCCACACCTGCCCAATACACAGGCTGCATACAACCACCATCATTACCTTATAAATCTTCATTGTACAGTGTTTTTTTACAGCAAATTTAGACAGATGAGCAAAGCGGAAAAAACAAAATCTTCCTCAATGTTACACCTCTTTACTTTAGGCAGATTTTGGGATATTCTGTTAACTTGTCAGCCACCTTACAGTACCTATTTATCGCATCATGGACAGTATACAATCATTCATCCTGGATAAAACAGGCACACAAAAAGCTTTGCTGCAGTACCTGCACCGCCTGCTGAGCGAGCAGCCCGGAGTAGTGTCCAAAATCCGCTACAAGATTCCCTTTTACTACCGCAAGAGTTGGGTGTGCTACCTCAATCCGGTAAAAAACAGCGGCATAGAACTGGCCTTTCTGCGGGGCAACGAGCTTTCCAACGAACAGGGTCTGCTGGAGTTCAGGGGCAGAAAGCAGGTAAGCGGCATCATATTTTATCGCCTGAACGAAATTCCCGAAGAGGCCGTAATGGAGGTAATTCAGGAAGCACTGCTGCTGGATGAGGAGGTGGCCTATGCCGCCAGGAGAAAAGCCGGGAAATAGAAGGGCATCAAGTGAGCAGGCATCGAAATATCCTTTCTCTGTTTACCCTCTTCCTGCCAAAAAAACCTGGACTTACGGTGGCAGTTACACTGTCCGTTAGCATCCGTGACCTGAGTGGAAAACTGCTTTAACAGTATGGGCAGCAGGTGAAATTAAGCTGACAGTGCAAGTAGTTACTCCGGGCTTTTACCTGCTGCAGATTACTAGTCGGCAGAGGAGTTTTGCGAAATTGTTTTTCAAAGAATCATGAATCGTTTAAATTGAGGCCCTCATTGACATTGCAAAAGCTTCATGCGTTAATTGCAAAATTTAACCTTCTTCTTCATGAAAAAAGTATATCCCCTGTTGTGCCTGCTGGCCTTGCTGTGGCAAGCCTGCGCCCCGGCCGATACTGCCGAAATCTCTGAATCTTCTACCCCAGCCGTTAGCAACTACTTAGACTACAGCGGCAAAGACGACCTGCTAAGCGGTGGTGTCAGGATGGTGCCGGTGAACACCTCCGGCGGTGAGTTTAAAGTATGGACCAAACGCATTGGTAACAATCCGGACATGAAAGTGCTCATCCTGCACGGCGGCCCCGGCATGACCCACGAACTGTACGAATGCTTCGACAGCTTCTTCCCCGCTGCCAGTATTGAATACTACTACTATGATCAACTGGGTTCGCACTTCAGCGATCAGCCCAAGGACGGAGACCTCTGGGAAACCGCCCGTTTTGTGGAGGAAGTAGAGCAGGTACGTCAGGCACTAGGCCTGGACCAGGACAATTTCTACCTCTACGGCCACTCCTGGGGCGGTATTCTGGCGATGGAGTATGCGCTCAAATATCAGCAAAACCTCAAAGGGCTGATTATCTCCAATATGATGGCCAGTTGCCCGGAATATGGGCAGTATGCCAAAGATGTGCTGGCGAAGCGTATGCCTGCCGAGGTGGTGGAAGAAATCTATGCCCTGGAAGCCAGGGAAGCGTTTGACGATCCCCGCTATATGGAGCTGTTGCTCAACCACCACTACGTACAGCATGTACTGCGGATGCCCCTGGAAGACTGGCCCGATCCGGTCAACCGGGCGCTGAACCATGTCAATCCCGATGTATATGTGAGTATGCAGGGGCCCAGCGAATTTGGGATTCGGGGTAAGCTGGAAAAGTGGGACCGTAAGGCTGACCTCCCTAACATCAGCGTACCCACCCTGGTGATCGGTGCGCAGTTTGACACCATGGACCCTGAGCATATGGCTTGGATGGCTGGCGAAGTGCAGCAGGGGCGCTACCTGCACTGTCCGCAGGGCAGCCACCTGGCCATGTACGACGATCAGCAGGTATATTTTGACGGCCTGATCCGCTTTGTCAGAGATGTAAACGCAGGAAGCTTTACAGCTCAGCCATAAATAATTTTCTACAACACAGCAGAGGCTTCATGTTCCTTTTCCATTCATTGAAAGGAATATGAAGCTTTTTCTGCTGTGCCCTGTCAGGCTAGCTGGCTCAAAAAGGTGCCGGATCGCAGCTGACGCTTTTTTGCGGAACTAGCCGCTTTGCCGGTAAGGTGCATACTGGTAATACTTGGGCCGGCTGTCCAGGCGGATATGCAGCCAGTAAACACCCAGACCGGAAGTGCTCACCCAGACCGGGGAATCCTCCAGGTATTTTTCTATCGTTTCTCCCAAAGATTTGAAAAGAGCAGCCTGCTGCCCGGGTGGGGCCTGCCTGACAAAATTCGCCAGGTGGGCGTAGTGCTGTTTTGGCCCATGCGGGAGGGGTGCCAGCAGCCGGGCATCCCCCCCCAGGTTACTGAAGCTGGCGACCATTTGCGTTTTATCCGCAAAATGAGCGCTGAAACCCGAAGCGTCTGCCGATATCTTTACCAGTTGCGGACTGTTGACCACTACGAATTCTGCCGGCTGGTCCAGTGTATGCCGGGTGAGGGCAGGCATCTCCCAGAAGTAAGCAGCAAAGGGAGCATCAGCCAGTAAACGGACAAAGTATCTGAGGAAGTGCTGATCATTCTGCCACAATCCAAATATTGTACGGAAGCTGAGCATATCACCTTCTTTTTCGAGCATATATCGTATGACCTCATGCTTTTTTATGAGTTCCTGATGAGTAGTCCACATAGAAAATTGGTTTTTCGAGGATAAAACCAGAAATTAAGAAAAGCGAATGTTAATCCAGCCAGCAATCACTTATTATTGCGCAAGCTGCCAAGGCTTTCTATCATAATGCAAACCACCGTAAATTTGAACTGCTAACCATAAACCAGAATCTATATATTCACGACATCATGAAAATTGCCTACATACTTTTTAATGGTATTACCTGGCTGGACTTTTTTGGTATCTACGACCCTCTTACCCGCCTGCAATCACTTAAGTTTATTCCCAAATTACAGTGGGATCTCTGCGCCTTTACCGATAAAGTTTCGGATAATTTCGGCCTGCAGGTGATGCCTACCAAAATCAGGGAACCCCTGGCCGGCTACGATGCCATCATCGTTCCGGGAGGTTTTGGGACCCGCCCCCTCCGCTTCGACAAAGCTTTTCTGGACTGGATCAGGACCGGCGAAGGCGCCCGGATGAAAATATCGGTCTGTACCGGAAGCCTGGTGCTGGGTGCCGCCGGATTTCTGAAAAACGCCAGGGCTACGACCAATTTCCATGAGTACGAAACCCTCAAACCCTACTGCAAAGAGGTAGTGGCTGAGCGTATCGTGGAAGATGGCCCTATCATCACTGCGGGAGCCGTCTCCTCTTCTCTTGACCTGGGGCTTTATCTCTGTGAGAAATGGGCCGGTAAGGATGCAGCTGCCCAGGTACGCAGGCGTATGGCATATCAGGGCTGAGAGCGGCCGCGTGAGCCAGATGATGTATCTACTGAACAATCATGCTACCTTCAGCCATACGGAAATTGACAGCTACCTGACGGTGGATGACGGACGGCATCCAAATCCACCTGATCAGCCGGAGAAGCAAGAAAAAGCTACTCAGAAAAACTCAGCGCATCAGCAGCGATCTACGGGTCGAGGTGCTGGACAGCACTGTGGCTCAGTCATGACCTTGCAGCAGGCCCCGCTCCAGCAGCCACTCCTCGCAGCGTTCCGGCCAGGAGGCGAAGGCCGTTCCCGGAGCACCCAGACCCAGGCCATGCCGGCCTTTTTCGTAGATATGCATTTCTGCCGGAATATTTCTTTTCTTCAGTTCCAGGTAAAAGAAAATACTGTTTTCAGGAGGCACTACCGTGTCTTCCGTAGTATGTACTAAGAAAGTCTGGGGAGTGTCGTCCGTCACCTGCTTTTCATTGGACAGCGAACGCACAAGCGTAGGATCGGCATCTTCTCCCAGCAGGGAAATACGGGACCCACTGTGCTGGTAGTCTTCGGTAAAAGATATAACCGGATAAAGGAGTACCATAAAGTCCGGACGACTGCTGCTACGCTCCACCGGGTCGGCAGCCCCTGATTGTCCAGCATCAAAGTGGGTGCCCAGGGTAGACGCCATATGCCCCCCTGCCGAGAAGCCCAGTACCCCGATACGCTCAGGGTCAATGCCCCAGGCCTTGGCATTGGCCCGTACGGTACGGATCGCCCGCTTGCCATCGTTCATGGGTATAGGATGTTTATAGCCACTACGGCCCAGCCGGTAGGTCAGGATGTAAGCCGACACCCCAAAGCTGTTGAGCCAGCGGGCGATCTGATGGCCTTCGTGGTCCATGGCCAGCATATTATAGCCGCCTCCCGGGCACACGACCACCGCTGCCCCGGTGGCGATGCCTTCCGGTGCAGGATAGCGGATCAGCATAGGTTTGTCTTTTTCCTCCTCACCCATAGCGCCAGGAGCACCCTGAGGCCAGAGTAGCAGTGAGTCCAGTTGTGCTGACGCATTGGTTACAGACAATATGCCTGCGATCAGCAGACTGAAGAGGTAGTGAGTATTTTTCATATTTATTTAGATTTCTTGCTTTTCGCCCACCAGCAATACCCAGGGGGCCGTATCGGGTGCGGTAAATGTCTGTGTTGAACTGGCTGTCGTACCTTCCTCAGCAAACGCTCCGGTTTTGGGGTTAAACCAGCGGAAAGGTAAACCCGGCTCCAGTTCGCTCAGCGTAATGTCCCCTCCATTGTCCAGATAGCTCACATAAATTTCTCCCGGCTTGGCCAGGCAGGGCTTGCCTCCTGCCAGGTCAGGACGCTTTAGTATCTCGGCAAAGGGCATGCCTTCCAGCGCTTTGGCGACATAGCCTACGTAGCGGCTACCTTCCAGGTCCAGTGCCTCCCGCCAGGAAAGCTGTGAATTGGCCCAGTCCGGCCAGCCTTCTTCATCGGCACTGACTTTCCACTGCCAGATACCGCCTGCCCCATAGACGACACCCATGGTACCACCCGACATGAGTTGCATCCAGGCTTCTTCACCCTGCCACCAGCCCGCACCATTGCCGGGCTCCCGGATACCTTCGTAGGTCGGTTCTCCATTAGCCACAGCTTTGACCGATTGGTTTTCGTACATGCGCTCAACCTTGTGGTACAGATGTTCAGCACCATGGCCGGTCTGTGCCCACTGAAAGTCCAGCCATGCAGCATCCTGAAAAGATTGGTTGTAATGAGGCTCGTAGCTTTCGTCAGCCCAGTCCGGAATATAATCGTCAGCAGGGTTGTAGTGGATACCGGCAGGCTGGTGGTAAGCATCCCATTCTTCAACAGTCTCGCCGCCTTCCTTCACGCCTACTGCTTTACCGGTACCGTCGCCACTTACCAGCCACATGGCAGGGCGGGCTCCGTAGCGGGCCAGCAGGTATTTGCAGTAACGGGCGTACTCCTGGGCATCTACATTTTGTCCGAGCACTTGCTTACCCTTCCAGCCAAAGCCATGAAAGACCGGCTGATACACTGGCACTATTTCATGCTCCAGCAGTACCGCCATCAGGCTGTCCATGTACTGAAAATAGTCTATTCGGGGCTGGTTAAGATGCCCCTCCGGGAGGTCTGTAAACGCCACGGCAAAACCCTGCTCAGTATCCCGGGCATTGGGGCCTTCGGCACCTCGGTCGGGCTGTAGGCTCATCAGCAGGGCCGTGTTGAAGCCCTTCTGCTGCCGGTCTTCGGCATATATGCGTGCCTGCTCCACCGTTGCCCTCCAGGGTAGCGCCCAGGGTGTATCACCTACCATAATGAAAGGTGTACCATCGGCATGCGTCACATTCCGCCCGCCGGGCGACATGCGCAGGAATCCATGCTGCAGCCAGAGGTTCTCACCGGTATTGGGAACACTCTTCAGGCGGCCCCGCTGCCCATGCAGACCGGTATCTGTGGTATCAGAAGCATAGGTCTGCCACTGCCACTCGCCCTCTGACAGCGGGGAAGCAAAACGCACTTTCCAGATTTGCCCTCCATCCCAGAAGGCCGGCCGCCTGAGCCTGCTGCCATCAGGGGAAGTAAACACCGCATGCATTTCTATATCCCGATAAGGATTTTCATAGGTATTCGCTGCGGTAAAACTAAGTTCAACTTCCTGCCACTGGGGGGCTTCCATGATGGGCGCTTCTTCCAGTTGAGAAGAAGTACAACTGTACAATAGCCCCACCAAACCCAGGAAAATTACAAGATACTGATGCATATAGGTGTGTAAATTGGTTGGACAAATCACTTTTCCTGCTCTACCGTAAAGTCCATCGGAATGCCCAGTTCCTCGTACAGTCTTTTGCGGGCAGCCATGTCAATATTTTTTTCCTCCCGGGCGGCATCGGCTATTTCTACGGCACGCTCTCTTGGCACCACGATCACACCATCACCATCGGCTACGATTACATCACCGGGCCGAATGTAAACGCCGCCTACTACTACCGGCTCATTGTAAGACTCCAGTTCGTTACGGCCGGGGCGAATACCACGTCCCCGCTTAAAGTAATCCATGTAGACCGGGATCTCCTGCTTGATGATTTCATCGGTATCGCGCACCCCTCCGGCAGAGATGATGCCTACAGCGCCCTTACTTTTCCAGATCATGCTGTTGTTGGAGCCGGTAGTGCCGGTATCCCCATCGTCAGCATTGTCAATGACAATGACATCTCCGGTACGGATATCTTCGATAAAAGGCTCGGCAGAGAGGTTGGTGTACCATTGATCGCGAAAATTTTTGTATTCATCGCGTGATACTTTGCCCAGAGAAGGCACCCGGTTGGTAGGTACATAACGAACCGTAAAGGCAATGCCCACCATCTGATGCTTAAAGCTTTCAATATCCTTCCAGAGGGGCGATATCTTAGGGTCCATCAGCCCCACATCCATCAGTCCGATCATATCCATACCATCGGATACATCGGCTACCCGGAGCCCTTCGTAGAGGCGGATCAGCTGGTCATTGGTTACTTCCTGCTGCGCCTGCAGTGAGGACAGGCTGAGAAAAAACAGTAAAATAGCAGTACTCAATAAGCTTTTCATAGGTTGTGATTTTGTAGATTACAGTTCAGGCAAATTAGCAAAACAAAACAATTTTTCATCCTGCCCCTGAGGTTTCTTCCCTGGGCTTATGGCAGACAAGGGAGCACAGGATAGCTATCGGGGCTGTTTAGTTTATATTCAAGCATGCACAAGCCAATAAAAATACAACTGACGATATTCATCCTGGCAGTTTGCCTGTTATGCTTTTTCCCGTCGCAGGCTCAGTTTGTGGAAAATTTTGGAGAAAACACGCCTGATTTTCAGGAAAATGGCTTACCAGGCTGGAACAGTATCAGCGGGGATGGGGAGGTTCTTTTTACGCAAAAGATTGAGGACGGCCACGCAGTTTTGAAAATAGATGCCCGACAGGATAAGCGAAATATCTGGTACGCCTTTACCCAGCGCAGTGTCACCGATGCAGTGGACCTGAAAGAACTCTCCCGGCCCCATAGCGCATTGCGGATTGAGGCCCGGGTGCGCCCCAGCCACGCGCCACGCAGGGTCAACCTGCACCTGCCAATTGCCGGACAAACCGGCCACCATGCCAATCTGCTGGAATTTGACCTGCCCAAAGCCAACGAATGGTACACCATCAGCATGACGGTAGAGGGTATGGAGGTGGAAGCGGAAGACAAATTGCTCGCCCAGGTATCCATGATGGACTGGGGTAATCAGGGTACTTATCGGCTGGATGTTGATTACATGAAAGTGGAGGTGATTGATACTCGAAAGGCTGAACCTGACCAGGGCGACGCAGTGCGCTACCGGCCGCCTCTCGCTGATCCTGCTACTTTTACGATCAGCCGCCAGGTAGCCGAAGATGTGAGCGTTGACAGCAGTTTTCCTGAACAAAATCTGCAGGAGTGGGTGGAAGGTGGTGAAAGGACATTGCCGGTAGATGCTACCAAAACGATTCTGCTCCGATGGGATTTCTCCGACCTGCTGGGCAAACAGGTAACAGGCGAAGGCCAGCTGGAAATCTATACCCATTCTCTGGCGCGGCTGAAAGAAAATCCCAAAGACTTTGGCGAAGTCCGCATCTGCGAGATCATCGCCGGAGATAAGAAATGGCAGGAAGCATCGGTTACCTACCAAAGCTTTCTTCATGGCCAGCCGTACCATGAGGTGATCAACGAGCAGACGACCGTGGATACGCCGCTGGCAGCGGAAAGGGGAGAAAAAATAGTAGTAACACTGTCTCAACCAGTACTGCAGCGGTTGGTAGACGGCCTCACTTCCGGCCTGGCAGTCAGACCGCTGGGTTTGATAGATGCATCACTGAGGGATCAGACGAATGAAGACGGTCGCTATGCCGCACGCATCCGCCTGAATGTAAGTCCCTGAATTGAATATTTTTAGCCACAAAGACACCTTACCACACAAAACGACCTATGGAGAAAGCACTATTTACTATCCTGTACCTGATCGTAAACATTGCGGCGTTGGCTGCCATTGATCCACCCCAAAACCTGCGGGCTGACTACAATACCGAACCGCTGGGCATTGATAATCCCACACCGGCCTTTAGCTGGATCGTGGGCGACCGGAGTCGGGGGGCGATGCAGTCTGCCTACCAGCTACTGGTCAGCACCTCAGCGGAAAAACTGGCGCAGAACGAGGGCGATGCCTGGGATACGGAAAAAGTAAATTCTGACCAGACTTTCCAGGTCATCTACGCAGGTAAGCCGCTACACCCCTCCACCCGCTACTACTGGAAAGTCCGTACCTGGAATGGGGAAGGTCAGCCTTCAACCTACAGCGATGTCAGTTGGTTTGAAACCGGCCTGCTCTCTCCGGACGACTGGCAGGCAGAGTGGATTTACGCTGGTTCCACCCCTCCTGAGCGAGATGAAGATTTTTACCAAAACATTCCTTCTCCCCTGTTTCGCAAGGCTTTTGACCTGAACAAAGCAATCTCTTCCGCACGCCTCTACATCAGCGGACTGGGCTATTACGAGGCTTACCTCAACGGTGAAAAAATCGGCGACCACTACCTGGACCCGGGCTGGACACAATATGCCGAGACAGTTTACTACTCAGCTTTTGATGTTACAGAAGCTTTGCAAAATGGTGAGAATGTACTGGGCGTAATGCTGGGCAATGGCTGGTACAATCCGCTGCCCATGCGCCTGTTCAGCCGTTTCAACCTGCGGGAGATACTCACCATCGGTCAACCCAAGCTGATTGCGCAACTGCAAGTCACCTACGCCGACGGCAGCAGCGAAACCATCAATTCTGATACTTCGTGGAAGACCACCGACGGGCCTATTCTAAGGAACAACGTTTACCTGGGCGAGTGGTACGATGCCCGCCGGGAAAAAGAGGGCTGGCGTGAGCCGGACTACCGTGACAATGATTGGGAAAAAGTCCGAAAAGCTGAGGCTCCGGCAGGTGAACTCAAGTGGCAGTATATCCCGCCTATCCGACATACCCGCAGCGTGCATCCGGTAGCCATTGACGAACCTCAGGAAGGTGTTTACATCGTAGATATGGGACAAAATTTTGCCGGGCTGATCCGCTTCCGGGCACAGGCTCCGGAGGGTACGGAGATCAGGTTTCGCTATTCTGAACTGCTATACAATGACGGTCTGCCGGATTTCCGCACCACAGCAGCCGCCCAGATCAAGGAGGGTGGGCTGAGCGGAGGCCCCGGAGCGCCAACTACCGCCTGGCAGGAGGATCGCTACATCTGCAAGGGCGAAGGTACAGAGATTTTTGAGCCGCGCTTTACCTTCCACGGCTTCCGCTATGTGGAAATTACCGGATTGCCTTACAAACCTTCGCTCAACGACATTGAAGGGCTGCGCCTCAACTCCGATTTGCCCGATGCCGCGAGTTTCCGCTGTTCTAATGAGCTATTCAACCGGGTGCAGGACATTACCGAGTGGACCATGCTCAGCAATGTGTTCAGCATAGAGTCGGACTGCCCCGCCCGGGAGAAGTTTGGCTACGGAGGCGATATGGTGACTGCCGGGGAGACCTACATTTATAACTACGACATGGCCAACTTCTACACCAAGACGGTGCGTGACTTTGAGCGGGATGCCCGGCCCAACGGCAGCATGCCCGAATGTGCGCCCGACATCGGCATTAACATAGGTGGTGTGGATGATGGTGCCGGCCCTCCCGGCTGGACGCTGGCGCATCCTTTCCTGCTGGACCGCCTCTACAAATACTACGGCGACAAGCGCCTGGTGGAACAGTCGTATCAGCCATTGAAAGACCTGGTGGAATTCTACCGCGAGCGGGTGCCTGACCACATCATCATGGACGGTATTGGCGACCATGTGAGCATAGACGAACGCCCTACGCCGGTAACCAGTACTGCTTTTTACTACCATCATGCCAAAATCCTGTCTGATCTGGCGGGCGTACTCGGCAAGGGAGACGATCAGCAAACCTACGGACAACTGGCCAATGAAATCAAGCAGGCATTTATAGACGAATTTGTTAACCGGGAAACCGGCGAAGTGTACACTGCTACGCAGGCTGCCCAGGTCTTTGCGCTCTACTACAACCTACTGCCCGATGATCGGCAGGTACGCCAAAAAGTAACGGATGTGCTGATGGATGAGATCTATTTGGAGCACCAGGGGCATGTGTCTACCGGCATCTTCTCTACCAAGATGATGCTGGAATACCTCAGCGAAGTGGGCCGGAGCGATGTAGTGTACGATATGCTCAACAAAAAGGAATTCCCCGGCTACGGCTACATGGTAGATAACGGAGCGACTACGCTCTGGGAAAACTGGACTTTCAAGGAAAACGACTCCAAAAACCACCCTATGTTCGGCTCGGTGAGCGAGTGGTTCCATAAATACGTGCTGGGTATCCGGCAGACGCCGGAGTCAGTGGCGTTTGAGGAGATCATCATCAAACCGGCGATTATCGGTGGGCTGGAATGGGCTGAGGGGCATTATGAATCTATTCGCGGCAGGATCGGCAGCAAGTGGTGGAAATTTGGTGACGACCAGCATGTGGAAGTAGAAATTCCGGCCAACACCAAAGCTTTCATTTACCTACCGTTAGACCGGCTGCAGGACCGACCCACCATCTACGAGCGGGATACCCTGCTGGTAGACCGGGGCGAGGTAATGACGGAGGGAGTAGATGATACCATGCAGGTATCACGTCAGGGCTCCTATTATGTGGTAGAAGTGGGTGGCGGTAAGTATGATTTTGTGGTGCGGTAAGGAGCCATTTAGGGTAAATATTGGCAACAGGAAGATAAATCGGCACTAGTCTTCAATGGATTATTCCAGCTTTTGGTGAAAATTTGAAATTTTCTACCGAATCTATATATTGTTATGATATTTGCACTACCCTTTACCTCGCCCTACTATGAGAATACCCAATCGCTTTCGTTCAAAACCGGGGATTGTCTTTGCATGCCTTATTTTCACCCTGGCCTTACTGGCTTTACAATCTCCGCACTTCTTTGTGGCCGATATTCCCGTCACCTGGGATCTGGAGGAAATCAAACGCTTTCACCTGCCCCCACCTGATCCTTCAGTAGAAGTGGCTTACGCACCGGCAGACTATTACAACAGCCTCCCCGAACATGTGATCTACAAAACCTATCCGATGTATGTGAGGGAAAAAGCGCCTGAGGGCTACCTGGACTCACTCCGTAATTTGGAGCCTGAGATTGCTTTTGATCTGAGTAACATCAAAACCCAGGAAGACTGGATCAAGGCCGGAGAAGCGGTCTTTCACTGGCCGGCACAATTCGGCCGCCCAATTACAGATTCTCTCCCTTTTTTGACGGAGGAGTTTGTGGAAGCTACGAGTGGCAGTATCACACCGGAAGGAATTTATCCTTTTTCTCATTACGTAGTCAGGAAAAAGGGGGAAGTAGTATCAGGAGGACTATCCTGCGCTAACTGCCACACCCGGGTCATGGAAGACGGCTCCCTGGTGGTGGGAGGACAGGGTACAGCAGCCTTTGACCCCGAATTCGCTTACGCTGTCGAAAATTTTGGTATTCCCTTTTCTTTCGTGCAGCAGGGCATCTACCAACTGAGCCACACCCCCTGGATTCCTGAAGTAGCGGAACTCATCATGAATATAGATTCCACTGATAATATTGCGATGAACTATGCGCACGTACCAGGAGTCATGGTGCGACAGGGAATCAGTTACAGCCATACTGAGGATGCCGTAGCAGTGCCCAGCCTGATTGGAGTCAAAGACTTAAAGTACCTGGATAAGACTGGGCTAATGCTCCACGAAAACCCTGGCGATATGATGCGCTACGCCGCTTTTAACCAGGGAATGGACATGCTGACCCGCTACAACGATTTTATCCCCATGGGTACCGAAAATTATACAAAACTTCCCAAACCTGAGGAGTGGAATCATCCCTTTGGCTACCAGGCTTACCGCTATACTGATGCCCAGCTCTATGCACTTACGCAATTTATCTACTCCCTGGAACCGCCGGAAAATCCGCACAGCTTTGATGAAGCTACTCTGGCCCGGGGCAATCGTGTGTTTAACGAGCAAGGCTGCGTCACCTGCCATACGCCTCCGCTGTATACTAATAATCAACTAACTCCGGCCCAGGGTTTTGAACCACCCGAAGCGCACTTTGAGAAGTATGACATTTTCAATGTATCCGTAGAAACCGATCCTACGCTGGCGCTCAAATCGCGGAGAGGCACCGGCTACTACAAAATCCCTTCCCTGAGAGGACTTTGGTACCGGGGTCCTTATCTGCATACCGGCAACCTGGCCAATCTGGAAGATCTGTTTGACCCGGCTCGCCTGGAAGATGATTACGTGCCCACCGGATACAAACCCTACATGGTAGAAAGCATGCCCGTCAGGGGGCATGAGTTTGGGATGGAGCTTAACGCGGATGACAAACAGGCGCTGGTCGCTTTTCTCAAAACCCTGTAAGCACCTATGAAATACATCATACTTACACTCAGCCTCCTATTCACTATGAATATGGTTGCGGCCCAGGATGCTTATCAGGTAGAAAATTACCAGGTCGTTTTCTTTATTGACAATGCGGGAATCACCGTAGAAGGCAGTATGGAAGGACTTGAGGCGGATGTTGCTTTTCATCCCCGCAAAATAGCTCAAACCCGGATAGTAGCTACGCTTGACCCGGCCACGATCCGCACCGGTATCAGGATTCGGGATAACCACCTCAAGCGCTCAGACTACTTTGACATTGAGCAATATCCCAAAATTACGCTCACTTCTACAGGATTTACCAAAAATGGTAAGGATGCATTATTGGGCATTTTCATCCTCAACATCAAAGGCATGGAAAGAGAAGTGAAAATCCCAATCACTTACACCAACTCGGGCGATATACTGGACCTTTCGGGAAATTTTATCATCAATCGCCTGGATTTCGGCTTGGGTGAGGAAAGTTTTATTCTTTCCGATGATGTAAGCATAGAGATCACTGCCCAGTTCAGGCGTGAGAAATCTTAGCTCATTGATACATTGGAGTAGCGATCGTGTTGGCGGTCTTTAAAGATGAAGTTGTTTTTGAACTGTCATTTCGTTTCACGTTTGGGATAAGGTTTTCTGTATCCACTTAGCGGCCTCTTTATTTTGCTGGTCTACGATCTGGAAGGCGGTGGCTATCTTTTTTTGGGCTAAATCCGGATTTTGCCAAAGCTGGTCAAGCCGCTCATAGATTTCCGCTCCATGGGTCTCATCCATCTCAAATACCCAGTCGTTGAGTTGCAGGTCGTAGTACATCTGGCCTTTGATGGTGTCTTCTTTTTGGCGGATGTAAAATCCCGGCGTTTGGTTGGCCATGGCAATAATGGGCGAGTGGCATTCCATGCTGACCACCGCAAAGGCTTTCTGATAGACAGAAGCGGCCTTGTCGGTAATCCAGTAAGGATGCTTCACTACGTTTTGCCTGATCTCTTCGGGAAGAGGGTCAATGAGCAGTTCGTCCATGATATCTACCTGATAGGTCATTTCGGGGCAGACCAGCACTTTTTTGCCGGTAGCTTCCACCCATCGGGTCATCACCTCCCTGAGTTTGGCGTGGTCAGCTTCTTTGTATTTATCGTTGTGCTCGGTTACTTCTTGAATTTTCTCCTCACTCCACTGAATATAATCATGGATTTTGTGATAGGGTGAATAGCGCAGACGCGGCACGATGCAGATGAAGGCTTTTTCTTCCAGCTCATTTTGCTGGAGGAATTGCTCAGCTGCCGAGCTATCGCTGAGCTGTATGTTGAAGGTGGCATCGGGAAAGAAGCCCGTATTTTCTGTAGGCAGACCCGCCTCTTTCAGCACCTCTAAGGAACGGGTCTCCCGTACCAGGGTAAAACTTGACTTTTCGAGAACAGACTTCAGTTCCGGCCAGACTGACTGTACGGTAGTGCCCATAATTCCGAAGGGCTTATTGGTTTTTTCCTGCCAGCGTTGAAGTTTTTCCCAACCCATCACACTGGGGCCCGAGCCATGGATCAGCATGTCGGCTTCTTCAAAAACCTTTTGCAACTGGGGTGTCAGGACAATTTCTGTTTCTCCTGCCGTACCGGGCAGAATGGTCAGGTTGGGAAAATTGGCTTTGAGCATTTCGGGTACGCCGTAGCCTTCTACCGACTTGGGCCAGAGGTAAAATTTTGCCCGGGGATACCACTCCCTCAGCAAAACCAACAGGCCGGGGGTATGGGCAATATCGCCGATATTCACCGTCTGCCAGCCGCTGATAATCAAAAAAGTAGGGGCTTCAACCGCTTCGCCTTGTCCTTCAGAGTTGGCAGAACAGCCCTGCCAACTGATCGCGATGCCCGCCAAAGCCATTAGTTCTGTAAATTTTCTTCTGTCCATAAAATTCAATATCCACTTGATCTAAAAATAGGATATTCTGTTAACAAGCACTAACAGTGCTACAGGTCTTTATTCAATCAAAAGTTTCTTGGTTTCTACCATAGTACCTTGCTGGTACAAGCGAACCAGGTACAAACCTGGCTGGCTAAATCCTGTCAGGGTGTATTCTTTTGAAAGCGCCGGTAACTGCTGGTTTACAAGCTGCCGCCCCCGCATGTCGAACACTTTAATGCCATCAAAGCCTGCTTGCTGATTGACCGCCTGCAAAAATACACTTCCCGTAGCAGGGTTAGGGTATAGTTTCCATTGCTGAAGCCGCTCGCTCTGGGTAGAAGTCACCGTAGAGGGTTCGGTGTTCAGGATGACATACATGGCGTTGGAAGGTAGTCCCAGGCTCAGTTTCCCATTTTCAGCCTCCACCGCCAGTTCGCGAACCTCATAACCGTTGATATCCAGCAGGTGGGCTGACTTTAACTGCGCATTATTAATTGTCAGATTGACCTGCGTGTTAGCCGCTTTCCAGGGCAGGCGTCCGGTCCGGATCACTTCATAACCCTCTACGGTTGCATCATTCAGCTCAAAAGTAGCGGCTGTTTCCTGGTAGCCGGTCGGCTCGTAAATGGTGTTCACCTGTACCAGCACTTCCTCGGAAGATGCCAGCGGCTGCTCATCCATTGAAACCACACTGATGGCGGCGTATTCATTGCTGATATTAAGTGTCACATCGCTCAGGCTGATGGTTTCTCCGTCTTCGGCAAAAAAGCCGGTGACACCCTGGGCAGCAGGCGCATCTACGGTAGCCTGGCCATTTTCGTAATCCCACTTAAGCTGACCGGTGGCACTGCTGATTACTTTTTCTCCAAAATTGAGCAGGCTTCCCAGTTCTCCGGACACAAAAGAGTTTTCCGGTTCTCCGCCATATTTGACCCTTACTTTTCCGGCCAGGTAGGCGAGTGGCGCCACTTCGGTAGCGGTCGCGTCACCCTGCTGATCGTAGCTGTCGCGGTTGGGGTCAAAGCCGCTCTCTTCGGTGATGAGCGGTATTTCGCGGTCATAGACCTGCTGCATACTTCTTTCTTCGTACACCAACAGCGGCGACTCCTCCACGTAGCCCTTGCGGTAGAGCAGGGCATTGGCGGGGAAAGGACTCAGATGTCCCGGCGTAGCATTGTTGAACTTATAGATGGGCTGAAAATTTTCGGGATCATTTTGCCAGATGTGGAAAACTTCCTGCGCTTCATCAGAATAGCCGGGCGAGCGGGGAGAAAACCAGTAGTAGGCATCAAAGCCGGTGAGCGAAGCATACGCAGCGGTAAGGAAAACGGATTCCGCCAGGTACTTATGCGGAAAAGGCCAACTGCTCTCGGTCATCATAAAGGGCTTGCCGCTGACCTGCTTCACATTGACCGGCAACTTATGGGGTTGAAAAAGTACCGATTCGCCCACATACTGATGGCCCGGGTCAACCCGCCATCCCCGGTTTTCGCCCACATGGCCGGGGTCGTAATAACGATTCACCGCCATGACATCGGCTACGGCATTGCTAGCCCGTTCGGCATCCAGCAGACGAGCGGCATTAGCCGTTTTCCAGTTGGTAGCATTGATGAGCTGTTGACAGCCGATCTCCCGCAGGTGGTCGTACACCTCCTGGTAAAATCCAGCCTGCACATCCGCAAAAAAAGCAACCTGATCGCTGACAC
>CAZFFW010000061.1:0-27987 GCA_964518125.1 uncultured Porifericola sp. | reverse complement strand
GTCTTAAAACCATATTCCTTACCTGCGGCGGCGGTAGCGAAGATATGGTTGGAAAAGGCTCCGCCAAAGGTCAGCAGGGTATGATGGCCTTCTTCTCTGGCCCGCAATAGGTTGTACTTCAGCTTAAACCATTTGTTGCCGGAGATCAACGGATGTATTTCGTCTACCCGCAGCATATCCAGGCTAAGCTGGTGATGGTCCAGTAGGGCGGAATGTATATTTTGTATACCAATTTTTGGCTGATCATTAAATTGCATTCTTAGCAAATTTGTTGTAAGCTGAAATAAAGGAGGCCTGCTTCGTTGTAAAGTACACAGAAAAGCCTCGGTTTAGTTGTTACATACAGAACTTATCCTGGGTAGTTCCCCAGAAACGAGACCCAGATTCTGTAAATTGCAGCACAATTTATGAATACTATGAGATTTGACGATTTAGAAGGAGACGACGAACAGGAACAAGAAGAATTATTTGAGCACCATTCCATTAAAGTGAATGCCAAACAGTCACAGGTGCGTATAGACAAGTACCTGATGGACCGGCTGCCCAACGTAAGCCGCAACAAGGTACAGGATGCCATCAAAAGCGAGTACGTACTGGTGAATAAACAGCCGGTGAAATCAAATTATAAGGTCCGCCCGCTGGATGAGATTACTATTTCCCTGCCTGAGCCTCCCCGCGATACAGAGGTAGTGCCGGAGGATATTCCGCTGAACATTGTGTATGAGGATGAGCATCTGCTGGTAGTCAACAAGCCGGCAGGCATGGTCGTACACCCTGCCTACAACAATTGGTCGGGTACGCTGGTCAATGCCCTGGCTTATTACTTTCAGCAACTGCCCACCATGGAGGGGAATGAGGGCCGCCCCGGACTGGTACACCGTATAGACAAAGATACCTCCGGGCTGCTGGTCATCGCCAAGAGCGAAAAAGCCATGAGCGGCCTAGCCAGGCAGTTTTTTGACCACAGTATTGACCGAGTCTACCAGGCACTTGTCTGGGGTGAACCGGAGGAGGAAAGTGGAACCATCAATGTCAACCTGGGCCGCAGTCTTAAAGACCGGCGCATTACTGCGGCTTTTCCACAGGGGGATATTGGGCGTACCGCAATTACGCATTACAAGGTCCTCCGGAATCTTCGCTATGTCACACTTATTGAGTGTAAACTGGAAACAGGCCGTACACATCAGATAAGAGCGCATATGAAACACATAGGCCACCCGCTGTTCAATGACGCTACCTATGGTGGCGACAAAATTCTGAAAGGCACCAAGTTTTCAAAGTATAAGTCCTTCGTGGATAACTGCTTTAAGATCATTCCCCGGCAGGCACTACATGCCCGCTCGCTGGGATTTATCCACCCGATCACGCAGGAAAAAATGTATTTTGAGTCCGAACTGCCCGAAGATTTCCGGGATGTGCTGGATAAGTGGGAGCGCTATGTGCAGTATACCTAAGCGATTCCGTATCTGATCCGGCAGTTAGCCTATTTCAGGGACGGACAGTCAGTCATTAATTTATCATCAGTCATTACCATTATTGATATGAACCACATCCTGGAAAATGAAGCCCTGACGGTACAGATCAAAGAAACTGGCGCAGAAGTAAGCAGTGTCAGGCAAAAGGAAAACGGGCATGAGTACATATGGCAGGCCGACCCTGAAGTATGGCCCCGGCATGCGCCTATTCTATTTCCCATTGTAGGGCGGCTTAAAGACGATCGGTATCGCAGCGGTGGCAAGACCTTCCAGATGCGACAGCATGGCTTTGCCCGCGAACGCAGCTTCAATGTACTTGAGCAGACAAGAAACCGGCTTACGTTCGGGCTCACCGCCGATGCAGACAGTATGGACCAATATCCTTATAATTTTGTGCTGGATGTAGCCTATACACTACAGGATAATGCACTGCTGGTAGAATATACTGTCAGTAATAAAGATCAGCAGACCATGCCTTTTTCTATAGGCGCCCATCCGGCATTTGCCACGCCCAGCGTTGTAGATCAGCAGATGCAGGAGTATTGGCTGGAATTTGAGCAGCCCGAAACGCTGGACCGGCATCTGATCATAGATGGGTTAAGGAGTGGAGAGACGAAACGGCTGCTGGAAAATGAACAAACCTTGCCGCTGCATCCTAAACTTTTTGAACAGGATGCGATTGTATTTAAAAACGTGCAATCTGGTAAAGTGAGCCTGGTGTCCAGGTCATCCGGCAAAAAGCTGGTAGAAATGGAAATTACTGGCTTTCCTTACCTGGGAATCTGGCAAAAAGTAGGTGCTGATTTCATCTGTATTGAGCCCTGGTACGGCCTGGCCGATGAGCATGATTTTGATGGAGAACTGACAGATAAGGAGGGTATACTGCTGCTGGAGCCGGAGAAAAGCTTCCACTGCAGCTACACGATACGCTTCCTCTAGCCACAGGATCAAAGCAGACGAAAGGTCTCAGGAAAAGTTTTACCTCTCGTCTGCGGTTTTTCCTAATTACTGTACTTTTTTTAGTTACAAAAAAGCATTCGGTGCATACAAAATAGCAGCCTCTCTATGTTAATATATTGATTTTCAATATATTTATGATGCGGAAATGTCCGTTTGGATAAGAAAGAGACTTAGATGAAGATAAGAATTATACTTTGGCTGGGATGCCTGATTGCCTTGTGGAGCTGTCAGGAGGAGCAGGTGTCTGTTGATGCCACAAAAGATCTGCGTGTGCTCAGCCCTGAAGAGCAGGAATTGATACGCTCCAGTAATCATTTTGCCCTCAGCCTAACCCGCCACCTGTCCGAACAGCAGAAAGGTAATTTGTTCCTCTCCCCTTTTTATATCAATATGTCACTGAGTATGACACTCAACGGTGCCGAAAGCAGCACTTTGGCGCAAATGCAAAAGGTCATGCAGTGTGATATACTCGAAAGGCTGGAGATGAATAAAGTCTACAACGAGTTGAACCCTTTTTTGCAAAGCCTGGATGATAAAGTTCAGTTTGTTTCCGCGCATGCTATCTGGTACCATCAGGACGTAGCCGTACGACCACTTTTCAGGGATATGATGACTGCCTACTACCAAGCCGGTGTAGAGCCTCTGGACTTCAACAACCGCAAAGCTCCTTCTCTGATCAACAAATGGGTAGAAGACAATACGCACGGTAAAGTATCCCCCCAGATACCTGCACTTGCCCAGCAGGATGCGCTTTATATGATCAGTGCCACACATATCAGAGGGCAGTGGGCTTACCCTTTTGCCAAAGAAAGTACTGCTCCCGGCACTTTTTATCCGGAAAATGATGAGGAGATAATCGTACCGATGATGTTTACCGATCAGGCTACTTATCACTACTACCAGGATGAGCATAAGACCCTGGTGGATATTCCTTATGGCAACCAGCAATACAGTATGACCATCCTGATGCCGCAGCAGGAAGATAGTCTCAGCGGTCTGCTGCAGCATCTCAGCATCAGTGGTTTGGAGCATGACCTCAGCCTGGCCGACACCCTGGACTACCACCTCTATTTACCCAGGTTTAGTATCAATTCGCAGCTTCCCTTAAAAGAAACACTCAGCCAGATGGGTATGCAGGAGGCTTTCACCTACCAGGCTGACTTCAGCGGCATCTTCAATGATTCACTGCAAAGGCCTATGGCTGACCTTATCCATCATGCCGGTATACAGGTTGATGAAGCCGGAAGCCAAACAGTGATGCCTCGCGCTGCCGCAGCTATCACAGACAATACCAGTCCGGTGATACGTATCAACCGCCCCTTTGTGTTTTTTATCCGGGAAAAGCATAGTAACGTGCTTCTGTACTCCGGTATTTACCGACAGACTCAGCAGTAGCCAACATAACTGTACATTCAGTAGCTTTTTTTCCTCTCTTCAGACTTATTTTTTCATCCGTCTGCATTCAGCAGGATAACGCTATTTGTTAAAAGCAGAACGCTCAACAAAAGCGGGTAGGTAATCTGCCCTGAAAGAATTGATTGTTTACTTATTTCTACCAAACCTGGGGACCTGCAAACCCAATAAGCTCCTTGACCGCCCTTTGAAAAAGTAACCTGAACAAACAGGAGAAAGTGCTAAGCGCTAAATCATGTACTTATTTGGAAAATAAGTATCTTGATACGTATTTTTCAGGTAATTTTCTTCTAATAAAATTCATTCATGCGCCGGAAAGTTCTCAAAATTCATCCTAACGATAACGTCATTGTAGCCCTGGATAACCTGAGCACAGGCGAAGAGGTACAGTGGGAGGGTAATTCTTTTCTGATCCGAAACGATATCCCCGCCAAGCATAAATTTGTGACCGAGGACCTGCAGGTAGGAGACAAAATTTTTATGTACGGCGTATTGGTAGGAAAGGCAACGCAGCCTATTGCCCAGGGAGCAGCCATTACGGTCAGCAATGTCAAACACAGCGCAGACGATTTTGCTCTAGGTAAGCGCCAAACCGACTGGAAGGCCCCTGATATCAGCCACTGGCAGGAAGCCAGCTTTATGGGCTATCACCGACCCAACGGACAGGTGGGTGTCGCCAACTACTGGCTGTTTATCCCGCTGGTCTTTTGCGAAAACCGAAATATTCACCTGATCCGGGAAGCCATGGTGAAAGAGCTGGGCTACGACCGTACCCGCAGTGTGGATTTTGATATCAAATCCCTGCTCAGTAAGCATCAGCAGGGCGCTTCTGCCGAGGACCTGCTGACCACCGAAATTGTGGTAACGGCAGAGGAAATGCAAAATAAAAGAGCCTTCCCTAATGTAGACGGCATCAAGTTTCTGACCCACGAAGGCGGCTGCGGTGGCACCCGTGAGGATTCTAATGTCCTTTGCGCCCTTTTTGCCGGATACATCACCCATCCTAATGTGGCCGGAGCTACCGTATTGAGCCTGGGTTGCCAGAACGCTGAGGTGAAGATATTGCAGGAAGAGATCAGAAAACGAGACCCTCATTTCAGTAAGCCACTTTATATCCTGGAGCAACAAAGGAGCAAGTCAGAAAGAGACTTCATCAGCGAATCCATTAAAAAGACTTTCGTCGGGCTGACCGAGGCGAATAAAATTGACAGAAAGCCAGCACCTCTCAGCAAAATCACCCTTGGACTGGAATGTGGCGGTTCGGATGGTTTTTCTGGTATATCCGCCAACCCGGCAGTGGGCCATGCCGCCGATCTGCTGGTAGCCCTGGGGGGCTCGGTTATTCTTTCAGAATTCCCCGAACTCAATGGGGTGGAGCAGGAGCTCACCGATCGTTGCGTGGATGATGCCACGGCTGAGAAATTCATCCGTATCATGCGGGCCTATAGTGCCAGTGCTGAAGCCGTGGGTAGTGGCTTTGATGCCAACCCTTCTCCCGGTAATATCAAAGACGGCCTGATCACCGATGCCATCAAGTCGGCCGGGGCTGCCAAAAAGGGAGGAACCTCTCCCGTTACGGATGTGCTGGATTATACAGAACCGGTCACCAAACCAGGCCTCAACCTACTCTGTACCCCTGGCAATGATGTCGAATCTACCACCGGACTGGCCGGCTCGGGGGCAAGCATTATCCTGTTTACCACCGGACTGGGTACGCCTACCGGCAACCCTGTGGCACCTACACTTAAAATTTCCAGCAATACGCCCCTGGCGCAGCGCATGAAAGACATCATAGACATCAACGCCGGTACCATTATCAGTGCTGAGGATAGCATTGAAAGCAAAGGAGCAGAAATCCTGGGTTTTATTATCCGCACGGCCAGTGGCGAATACACCCCTAAAGCTGTAGCCATCGGTCAGGATGATTTTATTCCCTGGAAAAGAGGCGTATCTTTATAACCAACAGCTTTTTCCGGCCATGATGAAGCTAGGTCGGATCAATTTCTGAATCTTTTTTTAACCTACATATAAGCTACACATCCATGCCTGAGCGTTTGAACCAACAACTTGTCCTGAAAGAAAAAGACCTAGCCGATGCACAACTTTTGCTGCCCGATAAGCAACAGATACAGTCTCCCGAAACAGTAGTCCAGTTTGGCTCCGGAGCTTTGCTCCGCGGGCTCATTGATTTCTTTATTGACAAGGCACAAAGAGAAGGAAAATTTAACGGCCGAGCTGTAGTTGTCAACAATACCCTCTCAGGAAGAAGTACCCGCTTCAATGAGCAGGATGGCCTGTTTACCCTTTGCGAAGAAGGTTTTGCCAAAGGCGAAACTGTACGAAAGTACACGGTGAATGCCGCAGTAAGCCAGGCACTCCCTGCCGCCGACCACTGGCAGAAGATTCTGGCCTATTCCCGAAATCCAAAAGTCACTACGATAGTTTCTAATACTACAGAGGTAGGCATCACACTACAGAAGGATGATGACCTGCAGGCCGAGCCTCCCCAATCATTCCCCGGGAAACTCACAGCTTTCCTGTACGAGAGATTTACTACCCTGGGCGGTTCAATTGAAAGTGGTATGCTCATCCTGCCTACCGAGCTAATTCTGGATAATGGCAGCAAACTGCGCGACATTGTGCTGGAACTGGCGGTCATCAACGGGCTGGGCAGCGATTTTACCGACTGGGTTAAAAAGCACAACATATTCTGCAATACCCTGGTAGACCGTATCGTTCCCGGCGAACCGGATGCGGGCAAACAGCAGCAGCTTGAAGAAAAGCTGGGCTTTAAGGATGAACTGCTCACCATCAGCGAGGTATACCGGCTTTTTGCCGTTGAAGGCCCACGAGAAAAACTGCTGGAAAAAGCCCCCTGGCTGGACGCCGATGACGGCATCATCATCAGCGATGATATCACGCCTTATCGAGAACGAAAGTTGCGTATTCTCAACGGAGGGCATACCATCAGCGTGGCGGCCGGATTTCTCTGCGGTCTGGAAACTGTCTACGATTGCCTGGAAGATGAGGTCATGTCACAGTTTATCAGCAAAGCGATACACCGTGAAATCGTACCTACCCTGGAGATTGACCAGAAGATGGCTATGGGTTTTGCTGACGATGTACTGGACCGCTTCCGGAACCCCTTTCTGAACCATAAGCTCATCAGCATTACGCTTCAGTACACTTCTAAAATGAATATGCGTAATGGTCTTACCTTTAAGCGCTTCCACGACAAATATGGGCAGGTACCCAAGCTGATGTGTGCTGGTTTTGCCGCCTACCTCATGTTTCTGCGCCCGGTGAAAAAGGTAGACGGGAAATATTTTGGTGAATTTCAGGGTCAGGAATACCCTATCAACGATGATCAAGCCGATTATTTCTACCAGCTCTGGATGGAGGTTGACCTGAACGATCCGGTGCTGGTTAATGGCCTGGTGGATAAAGTGCTGCTCAACCGGCAGTTATGGGAGCAGGACCTAAATACGCTGGGCGACTTTGCCGGACAGGTAAAGCACTTCCTCGGTGAGTTTGTACAGCGGGGAGTACACGCTACGCTGGCAGATATTGTCAAAGATTAATCATACTAATACAACAAAGAAGATGAAACTATCAAGAAGACAGGTTTTAGGGACCATGGGCGCAGTAGCCGGATCTACCTTACTGGGTAATTGCAGTCCTGCTGCTTCCGAGCAAAGTAATACCTCAGTACCAGCTACAGATCCGGGCACTCAGCAGGCGCTTTTTACCTACTGTCTCAACACCAGTACGATCCGCGAACAGAAGCTGGGACTGATGAAAGAGATTGAGACTGCTGCCGAAGCCGGTTATGATGGCATAGAGGTCTGGATTCCTACGATGCAGGCCTTCTTAGACGGAGGCGGAAAGCTGGCTGATGTTAAAAAACTAGCCGATGACTCAGGGATCAGGATAGAAAATGCCATCGGCTTCGCTCCCTGGATTGTGGATGACCCTGAAGTTAGGGCCAAAGCTTTTGAGCAGGCCAGGCGTGAAATGGATATGCTGGCCCAGATCGGCTGCCCCCGCCTGGCTGCGCCTCCGGCCGGTGCTACGCAGGAGCCAGGCCTTGACCTGCTGGCGGCCGCAGATCGCTATGCAAAACTACTGGAACTGGGCGAAGAAATGGGCGTGATTCCACAGCTGGAAGTCTGGGGATTTTCAGCCAACCTGCACCGCCTGGGGCAAACCACCTATGTGGCTATGGAAAGCGGCCACCCCAAAGCGCGAATCCTGCCCGACGTATACCACCTCTACAAGGGCGGTACTGACTTTACTGCCCTCAATATGCTGAGCGGCCAGACCATTGAAATTTTCCATATGAACGACTACCCGGCTGATCCGGCCCGCGAAACCATCGCCGATAAGGACCGGGTTTTTCCCGGGGATGGTGTGGCACCGCTGGACCAGATACTGCAGACACTGGCCGCCAGCGGTACGCCCAAAATCCTGTCGCTGGAACTGTTCAATCCGGAGTACTGGAAAATGGAAGCTTCGGTAGCCGCCAAGACCGGCCTGGAGAAGATGAAAGCTGCTGTACAGAGTGCCATGCAAAGTTAGGCAGGGGCAGCAAGGCTAGTCTGCTCAACACCAGCCTCTATCACTACGCTACTCATATACATGATCCTGAACCGCATAAAAAAGGCTGCTTTATCACTAAAGCAGCCTTGTGGTTTAGGGTATTCCTTGTACGTTCTACAGCAGTAGTATCAGCAGCACAATGATGATCAGTGCGCCACCTCCGATATAAATACCACCGCCTACCTCCTGCTGCTGCAGTTCACGGGCTTCTTTTTTTACATCGTTTATCTCTGCGCGGATGGCCTTTTTCTCTGCACGCGTATCGGCTTCTTTTTTTGCCTGGCGCAGTGTTTTTACCTTTTCTTTCAGCACCTCCACGGCAGCTTTATACTCCTGTTTGCTCATCTTGTTGTCGTCAGCAGATGGTTCATTTACAGGATCAGCCAACAGGCCGGAAAAACTGAAAAGGGTCATTACTGCGATCAAAAAAAACGCTTTGGTCTTCATTGTATAATGTATTTTGATTAAAAAATAGTGCATGTACAGGACACACACTTGCTTGGTATACCTAAAAAAACTGGTCTCTGCTGCTATTGTTTGTAGTCTCTCTGGGCCAGGCTGCAGCCTTAAATGAAATTCATATATTTTTTGCCTGCCAAGAATGTCAGTAATATCTGACATATTTTCAACTGAAGTATGTCAAGATGTTACCTGATAATTTATCTTGTCAATTATCTGTTTTCATAATATGTCAATTTGTCATTAATTTTTCCTGTAATATATCCAAAATAGCAAGTGGCATTTACTTTGAATATTTGGTAATTGAGGTCATGATCTCTCCTTATGTTTTGATGTTTTCTGGTCCGCGTGAAGCGGTTTACATAGGATGTGAATCTTTTGCGTAGTTCATTAAATGTTGGAATTAAACTTTTTTAGCCATGACACTTGTAAAAAAACAAAATGGAAACCTGCCTTCATTAAACTCCTTTTTTGATGATTTTTTCACCCGGGATCTGTTTGACTGGGGTAACACTTCACTTACCAATACAACTATCCCCAAGGTCAACATACTGGAAACTCCTGAGGAGTTCAGGGTGGAAATGGCCGCTCCCGGCATGAAAAAAGAGGACTTCCGGGTAGAATTAGATAATAATCTGCTGACAATCTCTTCCGAACTGAAGCATGAAGAGGAATTGCCCGAAAACCATCGCTACAGCCGCCGGGAATTCAGTTACCAGTCTTTCAGGCGCTCTTTCCACCTGCCTGATACGGTAGAGAACGAAAAGATCAAAGCGCGCTATGAGCATGGTATGCTGAGACTGATAATTCCTAAGAAGGAAGAAGCTAAACGCAAGCCCAGCCGGGTGATCAATATCTCATAAGTGGGCTCTTTTTTACTTCCCGGGTGACGCTGTTTAGCCTCATCCGGGGAGCTTTTATCCTGCTTAACTCCGGGCTAGTGTCACCACCCCGGCAGGTTAAGAGCAGGTACAAATGCTGTAGCCTTGCAGCCTTTTCTGGACTTTTCCCTCTTTTCGTTTTAACCTAAAGCCTTCATGATCATGGATACCCTAGCTTTAAACCTGTTATTGATCTCATTAATTTATCTTGGTGGCCTGCTCGTCATGGGCTTGTACGAAAGGCCGGAACTTACCGCAAGTTTTCGTGCGTACCTGGTCAGTATCAGACAGCAGTGCGCTCGGCGCCTTAGAAAGGCAGGCCTATTTTTCCCCCTGAATTTTTTGAAAGATGAGCACAGTCAACAAAAATGACGGTCAGGTAGCCTGGATTATGTTTCTGGCAGTACTGCTGTCTGGAGCAGCACTTATTTTCCTGTTGGGCCAGGTGCTCTCCCTGATTTTCTGACAGATAGACCTATTTTGCCATAGACAACAGCCAGCAAAAAATTTCCGCACGGCATGGCTGCTTTCACCATTTTATAGGCCAAAGAAATGAAAAATGAGTTTTCTGGAATACTATAAGCTGATACTACAAAAGGTTAGTTTCGACCCTTTGCTCTTAAGAAAGGAATACCGTAAAGCAATACAGCAGCTTCGTCCGGATGAGGCCGATCAGCTGGAAAAATGGCTGAGGCGCACCCCTTACTACCAGAAGCTGCAGCAGCGTCGCCCTGTACAGACCTGATCGGTAATCGCAAAATATCCCTGCAATGCCCGGAAAGTCATGGTTTTTCTTAAATTATGGCTTCAAACTGATCCTAACATGGCAAATCGGCGCAGAACATTTCTCAAGCAGGCTACCTTACTGGGCTTAGGCACTACTCAGCTGGATGGCTTTAGTACCTCCCGGACAGCACAGCCACTATCGGGCCTACCTCCCATCAATTTTGACTCCCAAAGTGGGCTTACCATCAGGCGGATTGAGAGCTTCACCCGTAACGAGGCGACCATCGTAAAAGTAACCGCCGACGATGGCTCGGAGGGCTTTGGCCAGCTGGCACCTTATGCCAACAACATTACCGAACAGGTACTGCACCAGATGATTGCGCATCATTTCCTGGGGAAGGACCCTTATCAGATAACTTCACTTACTGAGCGGGCTATTGAGGCAAACTACAAGTACCCATGGTCTTTTATCTGCCGGGCAACCTCCGGCCTAGAAACAGCGCTCTGGGATCTGAGGGGCAAAAAAGAAAATAAAAGCGTCTGTCAGCTACTGGGCGGCACACCCAGGCCGGTTGCTGCTTATGGCTCCAGCATGCGCCGGGATATACAACCCCAGGATGAAGCTGCACGGATAGCCCGGCTGCGGGACGAGCAGGGTTTTGAGGCTTTTAAAATCCGGGTGGGTAAAGTAACCGGCCATGACCAGGATGAATGGCCGGGCAGAACGGAGGCGATCATCCCGGCGGTAAGAAAAGCGGTGGGCGACGATATCATGCTACAGGCAGATGCCAACAGCTGCTACAGTCCGGCCAAAGCCATAGAAGTAGGAAAAATGTTGCAGGATTACGGCTATTTTTTCTTTGAGGAGCCTTGCCCCTTCTGGGAACTGGAGTGGACTGCTGAAGTCAACCAGGCATTGGAAATGCATGTGGCAGGCGGCGAACAGGATAATGACCTGGCCCAGTGGCGTAGAATGATCGCCATGGATGCCGTGGATATCACACAGCCAGATATCTGCTATATCGGGGGCATCGGTAGGGCTATGCAGGTGGCACAGATGGCTGAAGCTGCCGGCAAAATGTGTGTACCGCATTCAGCCAACATCTCCCTGCTGACCATCTTTGCCCTGCACCTGATGGCAGCAATTCCTAATGCTGCACCCCACCTGGAATACAGCATAGAAAAGGTAGCCTGGGCGGAAAACATCTATACCCCATTACCCACTATCAGTGATGGGAAGCTCCGCCTGCCCGATGGCCCGGGCTGGGGCGTATCCCTACGGCAGGACTGGCTCAGCGGGGCAAGCCGGGAAGTAAGTGAAAAAGCCTAAGGCAGGCGACCCTGAAGGTCTATTTGCTGCCATGCGACACCTTCGTACGGTCCTTGCCGGCCTGCTTCAAAGAGCAGGCCTACCTGCCATTCACCTAGCCGCACCAGGTCGGAATAGGCCGAGGGGCCAGCATGGATTTGTTCAATCGTTTGCCAGTCCTGGCCGCCATTTTTATTGGCCTTCAGTGTCATATTTACCCGCCCCTCGGTACTGGCAGGGTTGGAGAACAGTATGTAAACGTCCTCTTCCGCATCAAAACGCAGCATAGAAGCCTGGCAGATAGGTTCAACCAGACTCTCTGAATGCTGCATGTCTGTCCAGCTATTTCCTCCATCATGGCTGTAGGCCAGCTGACGGCTGCGCTTTGTCCGGTCATAGTTGCGCATATTGAGCAGCAGCTTGCCATCGCCCAACTGTACTACCTCACATTCATTGACCTGGTCTTTGGGCGTAATCCCGCCGATCTGCCAGTTTTTGCCCCGGTCATCAGAGTAGATCACGTGGGAGTAGTATTTTTTTGTTTCCGCTTCAATGTGGTCGCAGGCGATCATCAGCCGACCGCTGTAGGGCCCCTGCTGCAGTTGTATGCCTGAGCCTGGTCCGGTCGCATACCATGTCCAATTTTCAGCTTTTACGTCCGATGTAATTTCCTGGGGGACGCCCCAGCTTTTGCCGTTATCTGTGGACCTAAGCAGGTACACCCGGCGGGTATCTCTGCTGGTCTGTGCGATAATTTCCGCCTCGCGGTCTTCTCCCAGGTTCCAGGTGGCAAGTAATAAAATATCGCCGCTTTCCTGCTCTACAACAGGCGCAGGATTACCGCAGGTATTATCACCATCCTGCCACACGATCTCCAGTGGCCCCCAGCTTTTTCCTCCGTCTTCAGATCTTTTGAGCACCAGGTCAATAGCCCCTGTATCGCTGCATCCGTTTTTCCGGCCTTCAGCGAATGCCAGCAGATGTCCTTCACCGGTGGTCACCACTGCAGGTATTCTGAAACAGGCATAACCCTCCTGCCCGGCCGTAAAAATATAGGAGAGCTCCCGCTGCGCATGGCACAGCCCGGAAGAAAAAAACGACACGCATATGACCAAAAAAAACCGGGAATAAACGAAGACTTGGAACATGGCTGAAGATAAGGTTTTGCTTTGTGGGTACATTCTTGAAAAAAATACAAAAGAATTTGCTACACATTTACATTTAGCCCACAGTTTTCTAACTTAATGTATGCAACAGCAGCCTTCTCTTCTATTTTTTGATGTTAACGAAACACTTCTGGACCTTGATCCGGTCAAAAAATCTGTGGCAGCAGTACTTGACGGCAACACTGCGCTGGTCCCTCTCTGGTTTACCACCATGCTGCAGTATGCCCTGGTATCGACAGTTAGTGATCAGTTCCGTGATTTTGCTTCCATCGGCATAGCCTCTATGCTCATGGTGGCGAAAAAGAACGGTATACGCCTGGAAGAAGCAGAGGCCCGCCAGGCACTTAAACCTATGCTGGCGCTTGCGCCCTATCCTGAGGTAAAGGAGGCGCTCAGTCAACTGCAGCGCGACGGCCATACACTGGTGGCCCTCACCAACTCCTCGCAGCATGCGATGGAACAACAGCTACAACATGCTGGGCTTAGCAACTATTTTGAAGAAATGCTGAGTGTGGAACGCATCGGGCTGTATAAACCCCACCAGCATGTGTACCGCTGGGCGGCTTACCAGATGGATACGCAAATAGAAGACTGCATGATGGTAGCCGCACATGGCTGGGATGTAGCCGGGGCCAAATGGGCCGGTATGCGTACCGCTTTTATCGCAAGGAAAGGACAGACTCAGTACCCGCTGGCCCCTGAAGCAGACCTTGTGGCGGATGACCTTGCACAATTAAGCAGTAAGTTCGCCGAAAAGCTTCATTGACGACATAAGATTTATTATTAAGCTAAGAAATAGTACAGGAATATACTTAATATCATTTGTTGATTTATATGCACCTACTTGTATGCTTTATTTGCAGATAAAATTAGCCCCCCGGTATGAAATATTTAAGCAAACAAAGTTTTACGTATGAGAGGTATCGCTAAGGAGTATGATTTCGGAGTCCTTTTTCATCCTGCCTACTCGCAGGAATACCGTAAGTCATTGTTTAACAAGTATGCCGGCATCTACCATATCCGTCTTTACCAGGTAGTGCTGGGGTTTCATTTTCCTCGGCTTATTGAATCGGATACCCCTCATGGGGAGCATTTTATGCTTGCCAACGGCTTTGTTGTAGGCGATCCTCACTGATCTGCTGGAAACCTCCCTCATTGATGGTAAGGCAAAGAGAAACAAACTATGCCGAATCGTATCTGTTATAGACAATGTGCCCTGATTATTTTTTTAACTTCATTTTTTCATGAGCAATTCTTCTCCTCAGCTGAGTTTTAGCAGAAAAATTTTAGTAGCCAGTGGTATTATCGGCTCGCTACTGCTGCTGGTCTTTTTTTTAGGCGCTATCTTTCGGGTAATCCTCATCATTATTGCCGCAGTATTAGTAGCCGCGTTCTTCCGGGGCATTGGTCGCTGGATCGCCAAGCGAACTCCCCTACCCAAAGGCTGGGCTGTACTGATAGCCGTCATTGGTTTTTTTGTGGTAGTAGGCGGTGTGGGCTGGGCCCTCAGCCCTTATGTAACCGATCAGGTAAAAGAACTGCAGCAGCACCTGCCCAATTCAGTACAGGAGGTAAAGCAACAGCTACAGCAGACCAGCTGGGGCGATGATGTGGTCAATTATATCCAGAATAATGATCCGCTGCAGCAGGTTGGCCAGAATTCGGGTAAGTTTTTTTCTGCGGTTTTTGGGGTTTTTGGGGTGCTGGGCGACATTTACATTATACTGTTCATGGGCTTTCTGATTACCGCCAGCCCTGATCCTTACCAGACTGGTATCGTCCATCTGATACCCAAATCCGGCCGCAGACGCACGCGGGAGGTCTTCCGTACGCTGGGCGTGACACTACGTAGCTGGCTGGCTGGCAAGCTGCTCTCCATGCTGATCGTTGCCGTTTTTACCTGGCTGGGGCTCTGGCTCGTTGGCATTCCGCTGGCACTGATTCTGGGTATAACGGCGGGAATACTGGCTTTTGTCCCCAATTTTGGTCCTCTCTTCGCATTACTGCTGGGCGTATTGGTAGCTGCACCCTATGGGTTGGACAAGATGCTACTGACTGCAGTGGTGTACATGACAGCACAGGTTGTCGAAAGTAACCTTCTTACGCCGATGATCCAGCGCCACCAGATCTCGTTACCTATGGCAATGGTACTGTTTGCACAGCTGGTGCTGGGCGTTTTTGCAGGTGTGCTGGGTTTGATACTGGCGACCCCCATTTTTGCCTTGGTCATGGTGCTGGTGAAAATGCTGTACGTAGAAGATGTGCTGGGAGATGATGAGTCGCTGCTGGAACCTGAAAAAAAGGTTCAGGAACAGGAAAAGGAGCATGCCTGAGACGAAATAACCACAAAAAAATCCGGTCCAGGGCCTGAACCGGATTAGCTGCCAAAGTTTCATGACTACTAAGGCAAAAATTGATTAGTCGTCATCATTATCATCGTCGTCGTCATCATCATCATCATCGTCGTCGTCATCATAAACGCCTATCAAATCTCCGGTTTCGGCATGCACGTAGATTTCAAGATCATCAGGTCTTTCTGTTTCAAATTCATATACCCACCTTCCATCGTCAAAAGAGAGTTCCCAGTCATCAAAAGTAATCTGACGGTCGCTCAGGGCACTTTCGGCTACGGCTACTGCCTGGGCTAATGTTATAAAATTATCTCCCGGATCAAGCTCATAGGGCAGATTGACATCATCCCCTTCAATCTCCACAACTTCAAACAGGTCTCTGGAAATATAAAAATCCAGTTCGGCACCTCCGGGAAGCTCAATTTCTACCTCCCACACATCAATTCCTCTTTCCTGACTGCGCTCAATCTCATCTACATAGGTGACTTCCGGAAAAATTTCCTCTATCTTGTCCATCAGGCGGCGGATGTCATCGGTATTCTGATAGCGTCCGTTAGCGGCCCCTCCGCTGGTGAAAATATGTTCGTATGGTGTATGGGTTTCAGAAATCTCTGACAGGCTAAGAGGGCCGAGAACTGGACGCTCTTCTGGATTTGCCACGGGTTGGATACTTTCATCCTCTGAGCAGGACACCAACAGGCTTATACTTAGGATACTCAACACAAAAAATCTGATCTTAAACATGGTTCTTTTTTTTAATCGTTGCTATTCTATTTACTTTTTGCACCAGGCACTTCCGCCTGATTTATCCCTAAGTCGCAGTGCTGCCGAGAGATGTAATCGTCTGGCGGAAAAATTTTGGGGATATAGCCAAAAAATCAGCTCAGAGGGCTTCAGCAGCAGAAAAAGAGAGAAAAATATTTAATACATGTAAAATCTTTTTTATTAGATAAAAATGATAATTTTGGTCATTTAGTAAAACAAAGTATATGCAATCTCAAAACTTCCGTTTCAAAGCATTGGAGAAGTCGCTGGACAGAAAACCTGTGACAGTGAAACTACCTTCCGACAAAATTTCTGATTATTTCGGCCAGAATGTATTCAACAAAGATGCCATGCGCCGAGTCCTTTCCGCCGATATCTATGATTCGGTGATGATGGCCATTGAAAAAGGTGCCAAGATTGACTCACATGTGGCCGATGCCGTGGCTTCTGCCATGAAATCATGGGCGATTTCCCGGGGCGTTACCCATTACACGCACTGGTTTCAGCCGCTAACCGGTGCTACTGCCGAAAAGCACGACACCTTCTTTGAGCCTGACACACGGGGTCAACATATGGAAAAGTTCAAAGGGTCTGCCTTGGTACAGCAGGAGCCTGATGCTTCTTCATTCCCTAGCGGAGGGCTGCGCAATACTTTTGAGGCCCGTGGTTATACCGCCTGGGATCCTACATCTCCGGCCTTTATCATGGAGAATGGCAGTGCCAAAACGCTCTGCATCCCTACTATCTTCGTTTCATATACCGGTGAAGCGCTGGATTATAAAACACCTCTGCTCAAGGCAATGGCCTTCGTTGATAAAGCCGCCACTGATGTTTGCAGTGCGTATTTTGACAAAAACGTGACGCAGGTAAAAGCCTCACTGGGCATTGAGCAGGAGTATTTCCTGATTGATCGCGCGCTGTTCAAAACCCGCCCCGACCTGGTGCTGTCCGGCAGGACCGTATTCGGTCATTCGTCCGCCAAAGGCCAGCAGCTGGAAGACCACTACTTTGGTTCTATTCCTACCAGAGCTCATAACTTTATGGTAGAACTGGAAGTAGAAGCGCATAAGCTGGGCATCCCTATCCGTACCCGCCACAATGAGGTAGCTCCCCGCCAGTTTGAGTGTGCGCCGATGTTTGAGGAGATCAACCTGGCAGTAGACCACAACCAGCTGCTGATGGACCTGATGGAAAAAGTAGCCGAGCGCCACGACCTGAAAGTACTGCTGCATGAGAAACCTTTTGCCGGCATTAACGGAAGTGGAAAGCACAACAACTGGTCGCTGATCACCAGCACCGGTAAAAACCTGCTCTCTCCCAGTTCTAAAGACCAGGAAAAGCTGCTGTTCCTTACTTTCTTTATCAACACCATCAAGGCCGTTCATGCGCATAATGGTCTGCTGCGGGCGTCTATTGCCAGCGCTGGTAACGACCACCGCCTGGGAGCCAATGAAGCCCCCCCGGCTATTGTATCCGTATTCATCGGTACACAGCTGAGCAAAGTGCTGGACGACCTGGAAAGCAGTGCTACTCTTGAAGTGGGAAAAGACGAAAATGTGTACATGAAGCTCGGTATAGACAAGATTCCGCCTATACTACTGGATAATACGGACCGTAACCGGACCTCTCCTTTTGCATTTACCGGCAATAAGTTTGAATTCAGAGCGGTAGGTTCTTCTGCCAACTCAGCATCAGCCATGACTGTACTTAATACCATTGTGGCCGACCAGCTGGTAAAATTCAAGGAAGAAGTAGACGCACAAATAGCTGATGGTACCAAGAACGAAGTGGCACTGGTCAATGTACTGCGCCGCTATATTAAGGAGTCTAAAGATATCCGCTTTGAGGGCAACGGCTACAGTGAAGAGTGGCGACTGGAAGCCGAAAAACGCGGCCTATCCAACATCACCAACTCCGCCGAAGCGCTGGATGAGTACCTGACCGAAAGCTCTAAGAAAGTCTTTGTAGAAAATAATATCTACACCGAGGCTGAACTGGAAGCACGCCTGGAGATCATGTGGGAACATTATATCATGAAAGTGCAGATAGAATCCCGGATCATGGGCGACCTTGCGCTGAACCACATCATTCCTTCTACGCTGCGCTACCAGAATGAGCTGATCTCGGCCCTGAGCAGCATGAAAGATCTGGGGCTGGACTTTGAGGATACCGTCGGGTATAAGACGGTGACAGAAATCACCCGCCACCTCAACATCGTCAAAGCCAAAGTACATGAGATGATCGAGGCCCGCAAAAAGGCCAACAAAGTAGAGGAAACCAGGGAAAGAGCCGTAATGTACAAAGACATCAAAGAGACCTACTTTGACGAGATCCGCTACCATGTGGACAAGCTGGAGTTCCTGGTAGATGATGCCGTATGGCCTCTGGCCAAGTACCGCGAGCTGTTATTCTGATGACTTAGTCTGATGTGTGATATTACAGGCCTGCCGGAATCCGGCAGGCTTTTTTTTTCTTCACTACCAGGGTGGAGATACGCCACTGCTGCCAAAAAATATTTCCGGCAGAAATGCAATGAATTTTACCTGATCTACGTATTAAGATCAGATACACAGGATATGTTACCAATAAGTGCAGTAGCACTATTTTCGCCAACTGAAGCAGCTCAACTACGGAAAATATCCGGAAGAGGCATGGCTTTTTTGTTGAGCATCCTCCTCCTGTCTACTACTGTTGTTTCTTCTTTTGGTCATAGCCATACCCTTGTACAGGATAGTGAGCCTGCCGCACATCAGCTGAGCTGGGAGGTGCCAAACACAGGAGATTCACTTCTGCTGCATACATTCCGGCTACAGCTGCCTGGTTTTAACCTCTTTTACCAACTGCCATTTACCAGCAGGGAAGATTTTGTTTTTACAGATTCGCAAAAAGCGTCTCTGCTGGTAGTACTTTTTCTACGGCATCCTTTCTATACATTTACCTCCATACACGCACCTTAGATTTTTCTCTGAATTTCCTGTCCATTTTCCGGCACTGCTGCTCAGCGCAGCTGTCCACAGGTTTTATTTTGTCAAAAATCTAATCACCACATGTATGAAAAATGATCAGAAGCTTCCTCTAAAGGAGCAGCATGATGAAATGGAAGAGGTCGTCAACTGGCCGGTAGTGCTTCCCATTCTGCTGATCCTGCTGGCTGCCATCGTGTATGCCTTCATATTCTGACCCTATAGAAGCCTTCTCCGGAAGGCTTCTGCTTTTTGGACGTATGCTGTAAATAATCAGGCATAATATGCTGTAGGAAATGAGGGAATCGCCTGCATTCACTATTTTCGCAGCATGAATGAGTTTGCCAAAAATAATTTTAACCTCATCCTTTTTTTAGCAACCATTGCCGGCTTTACTCTACCCCAGCCGGGAGAATATTCCGGGCCCCTCATCCTGGGGATTTTGTGCTTTATCATCTTTACTTCTTCCTTTAAAGTTGATTTTTCGCCTGCTTTTTTCAGTGCCCAGCTCAAGACCATCAGTGGCTTTTATGTGATCAGGTTTCTGCTGTTGCCGCTGGTGTTATTTCTGGTCATACGCACGTTCTCGCCTTTTTATGCCACCGCCATTTTCCTGCTGGTCGCTTTGCCGGCCGGAGTCACTTCACCTGCTTTTACCAATGTCTTCGGGGGTAACGTATCCCTGGCGCTGGCACTGCTGATCCTGAGCAGCTCGCTCACTCCCTTTGTGCTTCCTTTCCTGGGTGGCATGCTGATGGATGAAGAGCTGAAGATTGATCAGTTCCAGTTGTTTTCTACCCTTTTTCTCACGGTGATCCTCCCCTACCTGCTGCACTTACCTTTTCGCAAACACCAGGGCGTAAGCCAGTGGATGCGTCATCATGATTCTTTTATTTCAATTTTCGGGATAGGCATTATGTTTACCCTGGCTATTGCCGGATACCGCCCGGTGCTGATGGAAGATACTTCTCTGCTGCCGGCTTTTTTGCTGGTAGGGCTGGGTGCCTTCCTGCTGTTGTATGTATTTGGCTGGGTAGTTTGGTTCAGGGGCGACAAGTCGCAGAAGCTGGCCCTGCTTTTCATTTCGGGAGCCAATAATGTTGCCCTCGGGGTGGTGGTCAGTTTTCTTTATTTTCCTACACGCATGGGGGTATTTTTCGTAGTTTGCCAGATTTTATGGGTAGTGGTACTGATCCCGGTGAGGCGGATCGTAGGCAAACTAGTACTGCGCTAAACTGGTAGCAGCAGCTTACCGGTCAAAACATACTGTAAAAATGCTGCCCTGCCCCTCTTTACTACTTACCTTGATACTGCCCTGGTTATTTTCTACGATACGTTTGATCATATAGAGCCCGATACCCGTACCATCTACATGGGTATGCATACGGGTAAACATTTTGAAAAGCTTTCCCTGCTGTCTGCTGTCCATACCCAGGCCATTGTCTTCCACCTGCAGACAGATAGCTCCCTCCTCCCGGTACGTGCTGACTTTGACCCTGGGGCTTCTTTCCGGAGAGGCATATTTGATGGCATTGGAGAGCAGGTTATACATGATGCTCCTGAGATGCCGGGGAGGGTAGCGGATCTCGCTTACCCTGAAGTCTGTCAGCAGCTCTACACCCGACTGATGCGCCAGGCTCTCAAGGTCTTTCAGAATTTCATCATAGATTTTGCTGAATAAGAGCAATTCGCGCTGCTCATTTTCTTTCTGTAGCTTGGCAATTTCTGAGAGGTCACGGATGGTGAGTTCCAGCCTTTTGACTGAATGGTTCATCATGTCCAGAATCTTTTTCTCCCGAGCACCCGCTTTATCTTTGAGCTGCTCCATGAGCAGAGCATGCAGCCCGGCAATATTCAGTATGGGCGTCCGCAGATCGTGAGAGGCGGTATAGACAAAATTATCCAGGTCCACATTTACCCTGATCAGCTCCTGGTTTTTTTCCTGCATCTGCTTCTGCATCCACTCCAGTTCTTCCAGATAGGTTTTCTCATCGTGTATGTCAGTAGCCGTTCCAAACCACATCATAATACTCCCATCGCGATCTTTGAACGGCAGCGCGTGTGACATCAGCCAGCGATAGCTGCCATCCGCTGAGCGTATCCTGTGCTCAATTTTGTACCTGTTACCGGTCCTGATACTTTCTTCCCATGCTTTGATCGTACGCTCCTGATCATCGGGATGGGGAACGCCTTTCCATTTGCCCTCAGCTCCTTCGCGGGAACCGATACCGGTGAACTCAAACCACCTTTTGTTGTAAAACACTACTTCCCCTTTGGAATTGGCTTTCCATACAATGTGCGGGATAGAGTCTACCAGGAACTCAAACTCCTGAGCTTTCTCTTTTATCTGTTGCTCCAGCTGCTTATTAGCATGAATGTCGGTAGCAGTACCAATCCACTTAGTAACCTGATTATCTGCATCCCGCAGCGGGATACTTCGGCCCAAATGCCAGAAAAAATTCCCCTGAGAGTCCCTCAGCCGATATTCCATCTCGAAGGTATCTCCTGTACGCATGCTGTGGTTCCATCTGGCAATGGCATTGGGCAGGTCTTCTTCGTGGATGATACTCTGCCAGCCAAAACCAGTCATTTGCTCGATTGTGAGGCCGGTGTATTCTAAAAAACGGCTATTGACATAATCATTTTGTCCATCAGGAAATGAACTCCAGACTTTTTGCGGCATCATCTCGCTCAGCAGCACAAATTCTTCAATATTCTTCGATTCCCGCAGATTCATTCAAGTATTCACTAATTCCTGTATCATTAATAAAACCACCCCGACGCTTGGCAGCTTAATTTAAGCAACTTGCCTTGCTATTTCCAGTCTTACATGATTCAAAACGCATATTTTTCTTAACATCAGTCGCCTGTAGTCTCAACAGCCCGGCATAGGCAGCAACCGTAGCGTACATGCTTAAACACAGACTTTAACTTTTTTCTGACAGTATGCTAACGTGGTAAATCTTAAAATGATATATGCTTTATTTAACAATCAGTAGCCGTATGGGCTATCATTTTTCATACGATTTATCATAAAACCTTTCATCGTACAGCCTGAGAACATTATGGTGACCGTTTATTCTCAGCATGACCTTAGCACGCATAATTAAAGCTCAGTGACTGACGTCAAAAATAAAGTATATTTACTTATACTTTATTGTAGAGAATCATGTCGAAAAACGGTCATTAACCGCTAAAAAATACGTATCAAACAAAATTAGCCTCTCTCCCGCTAGGGTATAAAAGCCTGATTTTAGCTATTAAAGTATCGAACACGAGATTAGTACCTGTTTTTCCCTGGCCTCTTATAGATATGATCAAACCACTTATACCATCAGATGAACCCTTAAGGTTAAAGGCTCTTCGTGACTATAAAATTCTTGATTCTGAAGCAGAAAAAGAGTTTAATGAAATCGTGCAGCTTGCCGCTCAAATTCTAAATGTTCCAATCAGCCTGGTTTCACTTATAGACACTGATCGTCAGTGGTTCAAGGCCAAAGTAGGGCTGGATGCTGATGAGACACCCCGAGATCTGGCCTTTTGTGCCCATGCCATCCACCAGGATGATATTTTTATTGTGGAAGATGCGTCAAAAGACGACAGGTTTAAGGGAAACCCACTGGTGACCGGTGCTCCCAATATCCGTTTCTATGCCGGCATGCCGCTGATTAATCCGGAAGGTTACCGGATAGGCACCTTATGCGCTATAGATTCTAAGGCTCGCAAACTTACCCAAGAGCAGAAATTTGCGCTGGATGTACTGTCCAAACAAGTTATCAAACTGCTGGAGCTAAGGTTACAAAACCTTGAGTATGTTGAGATAAATACGGAGCTGAAAGATACCCGGGACGAGCTTCAGTCGTTCCTGGACGATTCCAGCGACCTGATCCAGAGTGTAGACCAGTACGGCAACTTTAAGTATGTCAACCGCTCTTGGTGCCAGACACTGGGTTATACGCAGCAGGAAGCGCTTGAGCTCAATATCTTTCAGATCATCCACCCTGACTTTCATGCCCACTGCCAGCTGCAATTCGCGGAATTGATCCGGGACCCCAAAAGCATGCTGATAGATGTGGTCTTCAGAAGCAAGGAAGGCAGGGATATCATCGTAGAAGGCAATGTCAGTGTCCATAAAAAAGATAGTGGAGCAGTGCTGACCCGGGGAATTTTCCGGGACATCACGGCCAAGTGCCTGGTGGATAAAGAAGTCATACGTACCAAAAGACTATTGGAACAGACCAACCGGGTAGCGGTAATCGGAGGATGGGAGGTAGATTTGCTTAATAAGCAGGTTTACTGGACGGAGATGACCATGCAGATCCATGAGCTGCCGGCAGACCATGTACTTTCTGTAGATGGAGGCATAGAATTTTACAAAGATGGTTTCTCCAGGGAAAAAATTACTGAGGCATTTAACCGGGCTGTAACGTCCGGCGAGTCTTACGACCTGGAGCTACAGATAGTGACGGCCAAAGGGAATGCCAAATGGATCAGAACGATCGGTATTCCGGAAATGAAAGACGGTAAGTGCATCAGGATCTATGGCACCTTCCAGGATATTGATCAGCAAAAGAAGGATGAGGCGCATCTACGGCTACTGGAGTCAGTGGTGCTAAACGTAAATGATGCTATCATCATTACTAAGGCAGGGGCAGTTGATAAAAGAGGCCCCGAGATCGTCTATGTCAACGATGCTTTCTGCAAAATGACAGGATACGCGCGTGAAGAAATCATTGGAAACAGTCCAGAATTATTTCATGGGCCGGAACCTGACGAAGAAGTAATCAGCCGTATCCGTAAAGCGCTGCAGAACTGGGAAAGTTTTGAGACTGAAGTCATCAACTACCGCAAAAACGGAGAGAAGTATTGGGTAAACATCTCCATAGTTCCGCTGGCGAACAAGGAAGGCGCGTTTACCCACTGGATTGCCATTGAAAGAGACGTGACCCAGCAGAAAATTGACCAGGAAAACCTGCTTGCTGCCAAGCTACAGGCTGAGCAGGCCAACGTGGCCAAGTCCGAATTTCTGGCCAATATGAGCCATGAGATCCGTACGCCGCTGAACAGTGTAATCGGCTTCACCGACCTGCTGGTCAAGACACCCCTGAACGACAACCAGCGAAATTACATGCAGTCGGTGCATCATTCAGCCAATGTACTGCTGGACCTGATCAACGATATCCTTGATTTTTCAAAAATAGAAGCAGGAAAGCTGGAGCTCTCCGTTGAGAAAACGGATATGTATGAGCTGGTCAGCCAGGTAAGCGAGATCGTAACGCATAAGATAGATAGCAATAAAGTAGAGCTGCTGGTCTGCTTTGACCCGCATCTTCCCCGCTATGCCTGGGTAGACCCGGTACGCATACGACAGGTGCTGATCAACCTTCTGGGTAATGCCATTAAGTTTACCGAAAGCGGTGAGATAGAGCTCTCCCTATCAGCAGAAAATCCGGCGGCGGAGCCGGAACAGACTTTACTACAGTTCTCGGTGAGGGACACCGGCATAGGCATACCTGCTGACAAGCAGCAGCAGATTTTCCATGCTTTTTCGCAGGAGGATAGCTCTACTACCCGTAAGTACGGAGGCACAGGGCTGGGTCTTACCATCTCCAACCAGCTGCTGGGCCTGATGGGATCGCAACTCTCGCTGCAGAGCGAAGCGGGTAAAGGGAGCACATTCTTTTTTCAGCTGGAGGCAAAATACCAGCATGGCCAGCCGGAAAAGCTGCCTGTGCTGAATCAGTATAAAAAAGTGCTGGTTGTGGACGATCACCCCAGAAACCTGGAGATTATCCGGCAGATGCTGTCCAATGAAAATATAGCCAGCGTAACCGCCAAAAACGGCATTGAAGCCCTGGAAGCCATCAAAAGTCAGGGTGACTTTGATGTATTGATCATTGATTACCACATACCTTATATGGATGGGCTTGAGATAATAAGCCACATAAGAAAGAAAATGCAGCTTTCTGCCAGCAGGCTGCCAATTTTGTTGTTGCACAGCTCAGAAGAAGACAGCCGGATTAACCAGGCTTGTGTTGACCTGCAGATACAAAAAGCCATTACCAAACCTATCACTTCCCCCCGTCTTTTGGAGGCCTTGTCTCAAATGCAGTGCAGGGTAAATGAGCCGCAGACAATAGCGGTAGCAGAAGAAAGTTCGGATATGACGGCCAGCCTGCTCATCGTGGATGATAATAAAATGAACCGTATGGTAGCGAAAGCCATGGTAGAGAAAATCCTGCCCCGGGGAAATATTTTGCTGGCAGAATCGGGCAGGGAGGCTCTTGAAATCTACGAAAAACATACCCCCCAGATCATTTTCATGGATATTCAAATGCCCGAAATGAGCGGATACGAAGCCAGCCAGGCCATCCGGGCAGTTGAAGAGGGCCAGCCTCCGGTCATTATTGCCTTTACTGCCGGTACTGTAAAGGGTGAGAAAGAGCGTTGCCTGCAGGCAGGAATGAACGATTACATCAGCAAGCCCATCGTATTGGAAGACCTGAAAACGGTTTTGTTTAAATGGATAGACCAGTATGCCATTGAGACTGAGCAGCATGATCACCATCATTGTACGGATAATAGGGTGACCTTTGATCAGCCTGCATTCGAAGAGTACTTTGAGAAGAATACAGAAATGATGCAGCTGATCATGTCCGAGTTTGTAAAGCAGCTCAATGAGTTTGAACAAGACCTAGGCAAGCCCCTGACAGCAGATCATACAGATCAGTTGAAGAGAAGCTGCCACAAAATCCGGAGTAGTGCAGCCTCAGCCCAGATGAAGAAACTGGTTGATCTTACCCTTTGTCTGGAAGAACAGGTGCAGCATGATCCAGGGCGTGCCAAATCATTGACAAAAGATATACTTCACGAGATACGAGTGGTGAAAAAAACTGCCCGCGGTTTTTTGGACGGGTAAAGAAGAAAGCCCGGATAGCTAGCAAAGGAGGCTTCTTTACTGTAGTATTTTGGGATAACTGTTTGCGCTACTAAGCTTCCTCCTGTACAAACTATTAAGCCATCTAACGCTTATATCGTTGATAGAACAGGTTGGAAATAAGCAGCTTATCTTAGCGAGAACCACAGTAAATGAAAGTGAGCACCACCCTTATATTAGCGATTGGATTCGTTCTCCTATGGAATTCTGGATTTATAGGTGCTGAATATGGCCTTCCTTATGCCGCACCTTTTACCTTACTCTTCTGGCGATACCTGGCGTTATCATTGATAATTGCTGGCTACCTGCTGGCAAGAAATCGCTTCCGATGGGTTGGCTGGAAGGTGGCTGCTCCCAACATGCTGATCGGCATTTTGGCTCACGGCGCATGGCTCGTCTGCGTATTGCTGGCCCTGGATTACGGGGTTCCGGCGGGGATCGTGGCTTTGGTAGTGGCCTTACAGCCTCTGGCTACGGGTGTTCTCTCCGGGCTGGTCACTGGTGAGCAAACCCGTCTCTACCAATGGCTGGGCCTGGTTCTGGGATTTGTGGGCGTGGTGCTATCCGTGGCCTTCCGTATAGATTTCGGGAGTTACTCCTCAGTTTTTGGCTATTTGATTCCATTAGGGTCTGTGATCGGTATTACTGTAGCAACACTGATTCAGCGGCGGATGGAATTAAAAGATGGGGCCCAGAAATTACCTGTTGACTTGACCCTGTTTTATCAGAGCTTCGCCACCCTGCTTGCTTTGGCTCTACCTGCTATTTTCGTTGAAAATCTGTCTACTCAATGGAAGCAGGAATTCATCTATGCCATGATTTGGCTGGTTTTCGCTGTTTCACTCGGAGCGTATGGCCTGATGTGGAAATTGATCGAGCGCATCAATGCTACCCGTGTAGCCAGTTTGTTTTACCTGGGGCCTCCTGTAACCATGTTCATGGCGTGGGTAGCCTTTGGAGATAAGGTTCAAATTATGGACATCGTAGGTATGGCGGTAATATTTATGGGTGTTACGCTATCGCAGTTTAAGGCGAAAAACACCTGATCAGATGAAGGTCTTAAAGCTGAAATTTGCAAAATTTTCCGATTCAGTCTCTTCAGGTTTGAAATTTTGTTCGTAGTAGGATGCCTGGCTATTTATACCATACCTGTGCAGCATGTTGGTCAGGGAACGGAAGCTAAGTTTGCGTTGATTAAAGCTACTTACATGCTCAGATACAGCATAGAGCCTTTATCAAATTTACCTATCGGACAACAATAAGGTTGGCTAGTGAAGCATCCATAATTCCTCTTTCGATAGCAGCTCGGAATCGAGCTGGCGGTCCTTGTCGCAACATCTCCCTGCTAAGGTTTCAGGCTACCGAGAGCGTTTTGCTGAAAGTTAATGAGGTCGGTTGCTTGCATCAACAAAGAATGATCCTCTCCAGTAGTCATGGTGTAACACCAGGAATTATGAACCCTTTCGGCCTTTAGCTACCCATCTACTCGGGTGAACATTGACACCGGGTGAAACTTCTACGGATTTGCCATTAACGTTGATCAGGGTGTATCGGCGCAAGTCCAGAGCTGTCAGCCTTGCGCTTCCAAAGCCCATCTTCTCATAACTTTTCATTTCTCGTAGACAATAAGTGAGACACCTTCTCACTTATTCAGGATCATAACCTATGCATCCATCAGCACGTTTGGTAAAGTAGCTTAAATTCCCTAATGTTGGGAATAATTTTAAATAGATGATTGTTGAATTTGAAGATGAGTACTTACTTGATCTTTACAGAGGTAAACCTAAAGGAAAGCCGAGATATCAGGCTGCTATTATCAAACAGTACAGGAAAACCGTCAGAGTGCTGCAAATGGTGAGTAGCATTCAGGAGCTTAGAAGCTTCAAAAGTTTAAATTTTGAAGCACTAAGCGGCAAACTACAAGGGCTTTTTTCTGTCAGGGTCAACAAACAGTACCGTATCCTCTTCAAAGTTAAAGATGAG